>VGSD01000364.1 GCA_016875155.1 Deltaproteobacteria bacterium
ATTGAAACTGAGGTAACCCATGGAATATTGGGTTAAGAAGGTGTTTACCCATTATTCCATCATTCCAACATTCCATTTGAAACTATGGATCTTCACGGCAAAAAAGTATTGGTGGTTGGTTTAGCGAAGACAGGGCTGGCAACGGTGAAATTCCTCAAAGAGAGGGGAGCCATTGTCAGCACATCCGAGGTGAAGCCCGAGAGGGAGATGAAGGAGGTGCTTCAGGAGTTAAAGAAATACTCCATCTCGATGGAATGGGAAGGGCATAGCGTGAAGAACTTTCTCGATCAGGACCTCATCATCCTGAGCCCAGGAGTGGATCCGACCCTTGAGCCCATTCAGAAGGCGTTGAATAAGGGCCTCCAGGTGATCAGCGAAATGGAACTGGCCTACCAATTCATCCATGTTCCCATCATTGCCATCACAGGTACGAATGGGAAGACAACCACGACCCTTCTTATCGGGGAGATGCTGAAGGAAGAAGGGAAGAAGGTTGGGGTCGGCGGAAATGTGGGAGAGCCGTTGATCCTCTTTGCAGAGGGGGGAGACCAATGGGAGATCCTGGTGGTGGAGGTATCCAGTTTTCAGTTGGAGGGAATCGATGCCTTTCGACCCCGGTGCTCAGTCCTTCTCAATATCACCGAGGACCATCTCGATCGTTATTCAACATACGAAGACTACATTGAGGCAAAGGTCCGGATTTTTAAAAACCAGGGACCTGAGGATGTGGCTGTCCTCAATGGGGATGATCCCATTGTGATGAGATATGGGGAAAGAGTGAAAGCGAAGAAGTTCTTCTTCAGCCTGAAAGAGAGAGTAAAAGCGGGCTGTTTTCTCAATGGGAGCGAGGTCATCCTCAGATTGAACGGAACAGAAGAGAAATACTCTTTGAGTCAGTCGCCGCTGAAAGGGATCCACAATGTGGAGAATATGATGGCGGCCATACTTGCAGCGAGGCTCTTTGGCTGTTCGAAGGGGGCCATCGAGAGAGCTCTCAGCCGGTTCAAGGGATTGGAGCATCGCCTTGAGTTTGTTCGCGAGATGGACGGGGTTTCCTATTACAACGATTCGAAAGGAACGAACGTAGGCTCTGTGGTGAAATCGCTTCAGAGTTTTGAGGTGCCTGTCATCCTGATCGCCGGCGGAAAGGATAAGAACACAGACCTTCGTCCCCTCCGAGAGTTCATACAGAACCGTGTGAGGAGGATGATTCTCGTCGGAGAAGCCAGAGGGCGGATGGCAAAGGAGTTGGGATCTCTCACGGATACAGTGATGGCAGGGACGATGGAGGAAGCGGTTGTGCTGGCTCACCGGTCGGCGAAGAGAGGAGAGGTGGTCCTTCTTTCGCCCGCCTGTTCGAGTTTCGATATGTTCAAGGATTATAAAGAGAGGGGAAAGGTGTTTAAGGAAGCGGTGCTCCGTTTATAAAATCTCCCCTCGCCCCTCTTTTACAAAGAGGGGTAATTCCTCCCTTTAGCAAAGGGAGGTTAGGAGGGATTTGGAAAATATTTTCTTTAAATGGTAAGACTCCTAATTAGCTATGAGGTCGAAAGGTAAATTCGATTTTGTTCTGTTGATTGTGGCCCTGGGGCTGGTGGGGATCGGAATCGTCATGGTCTATAGCACCAGCGCGATCATTGCCGGAGATCGGTTTGGCGATTCCTATTACTTTTTGAAAAGGCAGGCCCTTTATGGTGGGGTGGGTTTTATATTGATGATCGTGATGATGTTCATCCCCTACAGAATATTGCAACGATTTGCCTATCCCATCTTTATTCTCTCTGTCCTGTTCCTCATTGCCGTGTTGATTCCGGGCATAGGTCACCGGGCAGGCGGGGCCATGCGATGGTTGAAGATCGGTGGATTTACTTTCCAGCCCTCGGAGTTTGCCAAGCTGGGCCTGATCATCTTTCTGGCCTATTTTCTGACGAAGAAGGAAGAGAAGATACGGAGCTTCTCCTTCGGTTTTCTGCCGACGCTTCTTCTCTCTGGACTGGTCATCGCGCTGTTATTGAAGGAGCCTGATTTCGGAGCGGCTCTTTTTCTTATGATCATGGTCTTTCTTCTCCTGTTCATCAGCGGTGCAAGGGTGATCTATATTGTCAGTGCTTTTTTGCTGGCCATCCCGGCGGCTTACCTCCTTCTGATGAATGCGGAGTATCGTTACAAGAGGCTGATCGGATTCATCCGTCCCTGGGAGGACCCTTCAGGGACGAGTTTTCAGATCATCCAGTCGTTCCTCTCCTTTGGTTCAGGCGGCCTCTTCGGGCTGGGATTAGGAGAGGGGAGACAAAAGCTCTTTTTCCTTCCGGCACCACACACAGACTTTATCTTTTCGATCATCGGAGAGGAACTGGGGATGGTAGGGGCATTGGGAGTGGTCGTGCTCTTCTTCATTCTTGCTTTGAGGGGAGTCCAGATCGGAATTTCGATTCCGGATCGGTTTGGCTCTTATTTGGCATTGGGGATCACCCTGATGATCTCTCTTCAGGCGGTCATCAATATGGGTGTGGTCCTGGGATTGCTTCCGACCAAGGGATTGACCCTTCCTTTTGTCAGTTACGGAGGGACATCCTTAATTGCCAATTTCATCGGGTTGGGAATTCTTCTTCACCTTTCAACCCATGCGGAACGACGATGAAGTGTATCATTGCCGGAGGGGGCACAGGAGGCCACCTCTTTCCAGGGATGGCGGTTGCTGAGGCTTTTATGGAAAGGGAGAAGGAAAATGAAGTCCTCTTCATCGGAACAGAGCGGGGGATCGAAGCCAGAGTATTGGCCGATGGGAGGTTTCCGCTGAAGATGATCCATGCCATGCCCATCCAGGGAAGGTCCATCACGGGGAAATTGAGGGCCCTCTGGTCGCTTCCGAAATCCCTTGTTGAGGCATTGACCATTCTGAAAGAGTATCAACCCCAGATTGTTCTCGGCGTGGGCGGATATGCTTCCGGGCCAGCGGTTCTAGCCGCCTCTCTTCTCGGGATGAAGAGGGCCATCCATGAGCAGAACGTGATTCCGGGAATGACCAATCGGGTGCTGAAGGGATTCAGTCAGCGAATCTTTATCTCTTTCGAGGAGACAAAGAGATATTTTCCCGCAGGAAAGGCGATTGTGACCGGTAACCCGATCAGAAAAGAGATCATTGCCTCGGCGTCTTCACGGGAGAGGGAAGATCGATTCATTGTCCTCGTCTTCGGGGGAAGTGCAGGGGCGCGCCGGATCAATGTGGCCATACTGGAGGCTCTTGATTCGCTCAAGGAGTTGAGATCATCGTTAAAGTTTATCCACCAGACCGGGAAAGAGGATTTCGGTCCTGTTGCAAAAGGCTATGAGGAGAAGGGATTCGAGGCAGAGGTGGCCCCTTTTATTGATGAGATGGCGCGTGCTTACCGAAGGGCTGACCTGGTGATCTGCCGTTCCGGGGCGAGCACGGTCGCAGAACTGGCGGTCTGCGGAAAGGCAGCCATCCTCATCCCTTACCCCTATGCCGCGCATCAACATCAATTGATTAATGCGCAGAAGTTGGTTGATCGAGGTGCGGCAAAGATGATCCGGGATGATGAACTGAAAGGCCCGTTGCTTTCAGAGACCATTCGCCACCTTTACCACTATCCGAAGGAAAGGGAGAGGATGGAAAAGGCGATCCAGAAAATCGGGCGCCCGAGAGCAGCCGAAGAGATCGTAGACCATTGTTATGATCTGATTGGGAATATTTCCACCCCCACCCCTACCCCTACCCTCCCC
>VGSD01000365.1 GCA_016875155.1 Deltaproteobacteria bacterium
CGCTGATGTCCTGTTCGATCGACACGCGTGGTCTATCAGTTGGGGAGACAACGATGTCCTATGAGTTCGGGGTCAGTTCCCTTACAGTGGACGTCGAAGACTGGTATCATATCCTCGATTCTCCTGTGGCACCGAGAATTGAGGAATGGGGTTCACTGGAGTCCAGGGTAACGGCCAACGTGGAACGGATCTTAGCTTTGCTCGATGAGAACGCTGTACAGGCGACGTTCTTTTGGCTTGGCTGGATTGCCGAAAGAAATAAGGAGCTCGTAAGGCGGTGTGTAGCTCTCGGTCATGAAGTGGCATCTCATGGATACGGTCATGTGCTTGCATACCAACTCGCACGGAAAGCTTTCGGTGAGGATGTTCGCCGTGGCAAGGCTGTACTGGAGGACATAGTGGGAAGCGAGGTAGTAGGTTTTCGGGCCGCGGGTTTCGGTATCAGGGATTATACCCGCTGGGTATTCGAGGAGATACGTGCTGCCAGACACACATATGATTCAAGCGCCTTTCCAGGGGCGAGAGGTCACGGTGGCACGCCAAGCTGTCCCCTAGAACCTCATATGATAGCCACAGGTGCAGGGACGCTTGTAGAAATTCCGCTGTCTATGGTCGAGGTCGTGGGCAAAAGGATGAACTTCTTTGGTGGCGGATACCTCAGACTTGCGCCGCTCTGCCTCATCCGATGGGGTATCAAGAGACTGCAGGTTGCTGGACGTCCGTTGATTGTGTATCTACATCCCCGTGAAGTTGATCCCGGGCACCCCAGATTACCACTGAGCCCTTTCCGCCGATTCAAAAGTTACGTAAATCTGAAAACTACATTGCCGAAGCTTGAGTGGTTGTGCAGCACCTTCAAATTTATAACGATGCGTGAATTAGCTGAGGAGGTGAAAAAAAAGAAAAGGGGACAGGCTACTTTTTAATGATCTCTCTGACTCGATTTTCAGAAGAAATTCGGAGCCAGGCCTTGAATCTTTGCATTCCTTTGATTGCAGCAGGGGGAAATTGAATTTTTAAGTCAACCCAGATAAACCAGACAGACCAGATAAACGACCTCACATCCTTTGTCAGGGCAGATAATTTCTAAAACTTCCAAACCTTTTGACTCAATTTTTGAGTCACAGATCAAGTCATTGATGATATCCACTCCGTTGCCAATAAGTTAATGAGTTCTTAACTTCAGACATGGCGTTCGTAATGATATCAACCGGATAATTGCATTGATTTCAGGCTCTCCATGACATCTTTTGCTCGAATGTTCCCCTTAACACCCATCTCTGAAAGGAGGTCGATTGTCTCTGATAGGGTTAGATTCAAAAGTTTTGCCGCTTCGCGAAGGGTCAGTTTGCCCTTTTCATAGGATTTTGCAACGTAAACCTCGAAACCGAGCCTTGTGAGTTTTCGAATCGATTGGGTTTTTTCAAGTTTCTCCGACCGGGCGACATAATCGACGGCTTTGTCGATGTCCTCCGGAATTCTAACCGACTTGACTTTCATGATCGTTCCTCCAGTAGAAGTCTTACCATGCTGTATTCATCCTCACTGATCAAGGATGATAACTTTTCGAGCCAGTCCAACCCGGTTGCCTTGTCGATGTTTTTTCTTTGGTAGAGAGAATAAATAAGAAGGCCGGGCAAGGTCCATCGGATACCGATTGATTTCAGAGACCTGATCAGCTTGACGTCATCTGTTGCTATCATATCGTATCCCCCAAGATGAAATGTCTCGATAAGGGCTTGATCCCCTCTGGTTGGGACTGTAGATCCGCTTTTTCCGGCCACGGTCACACGCAGGATACCTCTCTGGATATTCTTTTCTACCAATTCAGCATCTGGGAAACCTTTGCTCTTGCCGGCATCCACCACTTCCTGTTTAACGACGAAAGGAATGGTTACCTCGTCTTTCTTGCAAATAGATTCTTTGAGTCCGCTCTTGGTAAGCTTGATCAAGCAGTCTGAATCCATGAGTATTTTCATGTAATCCATTGTAACTTATAAATTACAAAAGTCAAGGCTGAGAAAAAGGGGGACAGGCTACTTTTTGGCGCATGTGCTTTCCACTTCGTAAGTAATAAGCGATGGGAGACATAGATGGTGAAGATGCGGATGGGAGGGGAAAATGGACGCTCTGGCTCAAACCTCTCCGCAAAGCCACCCAATCCCTTCCACTTCGTAAGTGGATGTGATGGGGTGAGAGCGGCTACTTTTTATCCAATCCTCCACTTGAGAGTGGCGCTGGTTCGTCCGTAGTGTTGTAAAAAGACCCATGAAGATGTATATTGAATGAAGAGTTTATATGAGTAGAGTCTTGGAAGCAGGAGATGGGGGCGGAAGGTGAAGCTGTCTGAAGCTCTATGATCTTTCCCGCAGCTCCATTTATGTTATAAAAAACAAGAATGTGAGGTAAAACGGAATGACCACGATCAAGATTTTATCAGATGAGAAAGGCGCATCGGATATCATACGATCGGCGATTCTGGCCGAGATCAAGAGGCTGGAAATTGGGCTAAAGAAGACCGAGACAGAGATTAAGGAATTTGAAAAGAAATACAAGGTGAGTTCGGACGTTTTTTTGGCCCAACTGGGAGCCGAGGACCTAAATGGGGGGGATGAAGAATATGTCCGATGGGAAGGAGAATTGAAGGTTCGTCAGAGAATCCTTGAGGATCTTAAGAAGCTGCAAGAAATCGAATATGTTTCTGGCTGAGTATCTATCTCTTCTTACGGCACAGGTTGACGAATCTTCAAGGACAGGCCTGATCACTTCCTCTGAGATAAAGGCAGAGTTCAGGACCGAAAAGATTGGCTTGATAAAAGGGATGGTCGAATTTATCGACGATTCGAAACTCTTTTTGACAGAGTACGTTGATCTCCGATACAAGCTCGAAAAACTCACCTACGCATACCATTACCAAGACAAAACGGGTCAGCTAATTTTTAGATATGATAACGCCTTGCATAGACCGCGCCTCGGTTTTAAGGAGCACAAGCACCTTAAGGATGAGGTCGTTGTATGTGATGTTCCGGAATTAGGAGAGGTTTTGGAAGAGATATTAAGCCGGTTTATATGATCTGAAAAGGAACCCAAATGATTCGGGAAATTCTCCCTGTCCATGTTGAGAGTGGGGGGCATCTTAACGAAATTAGGTTAGGTGTAAAGTTGGGGGTATTGGGGTTAGCTAAAGGTGAGGTTTTCCACTTCATAAGTGGAGGAGCCCCGGTCATCAAAAGATGAGATCACCATGATTCTTAACCTTGCTCCGCTGCTTTTAGCCTTTGTCATCGTTTTTTCCTTTACGCCGGTTGTCAAGAAAGTGGTGGTTCGCCTCGGGGTGCTTGACCATCCTGATCCGAGAAAAATCCACAGCACCCCCGTTCCTCTTCTTGGAAGTATTGGCGTCTACCTGGGGTTTCTGGCGGGGGTTTTTCTGGCCGGGTTCGATCCTTTTTCCCATAGGGAGCTTTTTATTCTCCTTTTGGCAGCCACCTTGCTCCTTGTAGTGGGGGTTCTGGATGATGCTGGCTTTCTGCATCCCCAGGTAAAACTGATGGGAGCCATGCCTGTGGCCGGCCTGATTCTGATCTATTTCGACCTGGGGCTGAACCTATTTCCTCTCCGGTTTTTCAACTATTTCTTCACCCTTCTCTGGGTAGTGGGAATTACTGCGGCCTATAACCTTCTCGATGGGATGGACGGGCTCTCGACAGGGGTCTGCCTCATTGCTTCCCTTTTTTACCTGGC
>VGSD01000366.1 GCA_016875155.1 Deltaproteobacteria bacterium
CCCCGATAAGTGCTTCAGGGGAACAGTGACCTATGCAGGGACCATAAGTCGCTCCTGAATATCTGCCATCAGTAAAGAGGACACCAATGTAACGAAGAAGGAGGTCGCGGTTGAGATATTCCGAAGGATAGAACATCTCCGGCATCCCATGAGCCAGAGGTCCTTCTCCTGCGATGACGATCAGGATTCGAATCTTTCTTTCACGGACCAGCCGGTCAAAGAGGAGATCCTTATTGAGCTTTTCGAGGCCGTTCTTCTCCTGGAGGCTCTCCGGAAAATTGTACGAGAGGGTTTTAAGAAGATCCTCTTTGCTCAATCTCTGTTTTAACTTTTTAAAGACAGCCTCACCCTTTAGAAGATCCTTCTGGACCGTCTCCTGCCCTTGATAATAGATGGCAAAATAGATCTTATCATTGAAAAGGCGAATGGCCTCCTCAGCCAGTCCGGCTCTCTTGAAAACTGCGGTTCGGCAGAAATTTCCACGCAGGTCAACGATGCCACTTTTACCCCTTAATGGAGAAGCATAAAGGATGTGATCGTTGGCTTCTTTTGCCTTGCCAGCTCTCTCAGACCATCTTCCCTCAACCGTACTGGCATCCTCGACGAGATCCATTTTAAATAGGGCTTTCATGATTGTATCTACGCCTGAGCTTTCTCCCCTAGTGATTTCCTTGGTCAGTGTCAGCACGTCCTTATTTCTCAAACCATCGGATTTCAATAACAGGGGGGCCCTTGCGCCGACCTCTGCTATCTGTCGGGGGGTCAGTTTCAAACCCACGGAGGCAGCCACATAGGGGAAGTGGAGCGCCCAATTGGTCGAGCCTCCAATGGCGCTCCAAAGGACGATGGCATTTTTCAGGTTCTGACGGACGAGCGATGAGACCGATTCCTCCGGATTTTCTCTTTTGAACATACCCAGAAGAATTTCCACTGCTGAATCCACCTGGGCCTGAGTATGGGGCTGCTCCGGCAATTCCATTCCCGAAGGAACAAGGCCAAGGCCGCTCACGACAAATTTACTCGTACATCCTGTCCCGAGAGAGGTGAAAACACAGGTTCCGCTGGCAATACAACAGTACTTGACAATCTCGGATTTCAGGTAATCCTCTTTTTCTCTATCGATCTTCCCCTGGCTGGAAAGCGTGTCAATCAATTTCTGATACATCGCATAGTTGTTGCATTTCAATCTCATCTTGAGAAGGTCGGAGATCTCATTTCTGATGGATGGGTCATCAATCTTCTTCTTAATCTGAGCGAACTCCTTTTTAAGATAGGGTGGAAGGAAACGGTCGGGCATCATGTGCGTAGGAAGAAAGACTGAATAGAATGGTTTCATTCCCTTTTTTCTTCTCGTAAGGTCAACCTGGGCGAGTCCTGCCACCTCACCGGCTGGTCGTTTGTCACAGCTGGTGAGCACCAGAGCCCCTTGATATCCGTGGGCTTCGCACTGGGTAATGACGTTGAGGCTGGCGAGATTCCGGGAGATGAGCACATGGCTCATGCCGATGTGTCCCTGGGCTATGCCATCGCAGACCCCTGGATTGGCCGTAGGAAAAGGAAGTCCATCCCTCGCCCAGAGGCTTCGAACCGCCTTCTTTATAAAATCTTGATCCAAAACCTGAGCAGGATGGTCCTCTCCACCGTGGATGATGGCGATGCGGGGGCTTCCACTCATCAACCGGTTGACGACTTCATCGCGAGATGTTTTAACCCCTGCATTTCGAAGAACATCCATCATAAAGGGAAGGATCAAGGTGATGGGTATGGGTTGGTGAATAATGGGATCATTAAAAGATGGGTCATGCATTTTCATGGGTGATTCTCCTGTAAAATTGCTCCCCCTCACCCTCCCCTCTCCCACCAGGGGAGAGGGTAACAATGTGAGAATTCACTTTAAACCCCTCCCCCTTGATGGGGGAGGGTGAGCCTGCCTGCTGGTAGGCAGGGGTGGGGGTGAAGGTTCTATTTTCGGCGAACTTAATACTCCGTATAAGCTCCTTTATAAGCGGGAGCGGCGGATTGGAGATATCGTTTCAGGACACCTGACCGTTGAGGGAATTCGGGCATTTTCCAATTCTTCTTTCTTTCACTTAGAATCTGCTCGACCTTTTCAGGAGCCATCTTTGTGCCTTTCAATCCAACGATCTCCAATTTCCTCTGAGGGATGTCGATCCCGATGATATCCCCATCTTCGATCAGACCAATCGGGCCTCCGCGAGCCGCTTCCGGGCAGACATGGCCAATGCAGGGCCCCCTCGTCGCCCCGGAGTACCTCCCGTCTGTAATCAAAGCAGTCGCTTTTGAAAGAATCGGGTCAGTGATCAATGCTTCGGTCGTCGCAAGCATTTCAGGCATCCCTGTCCCCCGGGGACCTTCATAGCGAATAATGATGACATCTCCAGACTTGATCTTTTTATCGAGAATGGCTTTTAATGCTTCCTCTTCCCGATCGAAGACAGCCGCTGGCCCCTCATGGACCATCATCTCCTTGGTGACGGCAGAAAATTTCACCACTGCCCCTTCTGGAGCGAGGTTTCCCCTCAATATGGCGATCGAACCCCTGAGGTTCGTCTGCTTTGCGTCACGAATCACTTCGTTACGGTTCACCTTGTGATTTCGAAGCCAACCTTCTGTCCTTTCAAAAAAACCTTCTCTTTTCAAATCTTCCAGGTTCTCCCTAAGGGTCTTTCCAGTCACTGTCATCACATCGAGATGGAGAAGATCTTGAATCTCCCACTCTACTCTGGGAACTCCTCCTGCGAACCAGAACATCTCCGTCAGGAAGCTGCCACTCGGTTGAATATTGGTAAGGTAGGGAACGGTCTCATTGGCCTTTTCAAAATCGTCATACGAGATCTCAATGTTCAATTCATGGGCGATCGCAGGCAAGTGGAGCAAAGCATTGGTCGATCCTCCAATGGCGGCATGAACTTTAATGGCATTAAGAAAGGCTTCCCGGGTCAGGATGTCCGAAACCTTGATCCCCTTCTCTGCCAGTTCCATAATCTTCTGGCCTGCCTTTCGTGCGTAACGGTGTATTTCCTGAAGGGTAGCTGGAATTAGGGCCGAACCGGAAAGGGCCATCCCTAATGCCTCGGACATGCACTGCATGGTGCTGGCCGTACCCATAAACTGACATGCTCCGCAGCTCGGATCACATGAGAGGATGTAAGATCTCATCTCTTCTTTTGAAAATTGCTTCTGTTTATACCCTGAGGTCATCTCACCGCTTTTGACGGAACTGGTCATATCCGGACCAATTCTTGCGCTTCCCCCTGGCAGGTGAAGGAGGGGAATATTGATTCGGGCGGCAGCCATGAGATGAGCTGGAATGGCCTTGTCGCAAGAGGAGACCAGGACAATACCATCCCATGGAAGGACAGCCGCATGAACTTCCACCATCTCGCAGATGACTTCCCGGGAGAGGAGGATATAGTTCATCCCGTCATGGCCCATGGCCCATCCATCGCAGATGTCCGTCACATGAAATTCTGATGGCTTCCCCCCTTTCTGATAGATGCCTTTCGAGATCTCATGGGAAAGGGAATCGAGATGGAAACTCCCAGGGTGGCTGTGGCCGAAAACATCGTCCACGAGGATTTGAGGCCTTTCCAGATCCTCTTCAGTCCAATCCATCCCGCATCGCAGGGTGTCAATCTGCAGCCAATTTTCTCGAAAAGATTTTGCCTTTTGCTGAATCGCCATAACACTCCTCCACTTCTCTCTATGAATTTAC
>VGSD01000367.1 GCA_016875155.1 Deltaproteobacteria bacterium
GGTTATCAGTTTACGTTAAGTGGCCAATTAATCTTATGAAAATTGATGGATCAAAATATTTTAAGATCGGTGAACTCGCCAATCAGTTAGACATTAGCCCCCGAACGATCCGTTATTATGAAGAGATTGGTCTTCTCAATTCTGTGAAACGGATTGAGGGTGGGAAAAGGGTTTATACGGACAGAGATCTTCAACGCCTCAAATTTATTCAGCGGTTAAAGCATCTTGGTCTCACTCTCTCCGAAATGCATGAGCTGGAGGATATCTATCAGATTCACCGAACCAACAGGAAGGTGCTTTCCCGCCTTCTCGAATTACTTGACGGCAATGCCTTAAAGATTGATGAACGTGTTAACAGCCTTCTCAAGTTGAAAACCGATATCCTAAGTTATGAGGAAAAAATCCGTCAGAAACTGAATCTCGAAGAGGACACCCAAAAAGGAGGAGAGATTGACAAGAGAAGTGGTGATTACCAGCGCAGTCCGGACACCTATCGGTAACTTCTTTGGCGCACTGAGCTCTGTCAGCGCCACGGAACTAGGAGCGAAGGTGATTGAAGAAGCAGTTAGGCGTTCACAGATCCGAAAAGAAGAGGTTGATGAAGTGATCATGGGCAACGTTCTACCTTTCGGACTGGGGCAGAATCCTGCCCGTCAGGCGATGATCAAATCCGGACTGCCTATGGCCGGAGGAGCTATCACGGTTAATAAAGTCTGTGGCTCCGGCCTGAAGGCGGTCATGTTAGCTGCTCAGGTTATAGCCGCAGGGGATGCAGAGGTAGTCGTGGCCGGTGGCATGGAAAACATGAGCCGTGTCCCATACTATCTTGAGAATGCCCGAACAGGCTACCGCCTCTGGGATGGAAAATTGATAGACGGAATGGTCCACGACGGACTCTGGGATGTAGTCAATGACTACCATATGGGATATACCGCCGATATCCAATCAAAAAAATTTAATATCAGCCGTGAAGAACAGGACCGATTTGCTCATCAATCTAATCATAGGGCGATGAGGGCGATTCAAGAAGGGAAATTTAAGGAGGAGATCCTCCCGATTCAGATTCCTTCAAAAAAAGGGGATTCCTTACTTTTCGATACGGATGAGGGGCCCAGGAATACAGATCTTCAAGCATTATCAAAACTCAAGCCAGCCTTCCAAGAGGAAGGGTTCGCAACCGCCGGAAACTCTTCCAAGATCAGTGATGGAGCAAGCGCGCTTGTGCTCATGGCTCGAGAGAAGGCGGAGGCACTGGGTGTGAAGCCCTTGGCAAGGGTCGGGGCACAGGCAGCTGCAGGTGTAGAGCTTGAGGATGTGTTAGTTGCTCCAATTCAATCGATTCCGAAAGTACTTAAAAAGGCGGGGTTGACGCTGAAGGATATTGACCTTTTTGAGATTAATGAAGCTTTTTCAGCAACAACATTGGCTATCATGAAAGCCTTAAACATAGAAGAAGAGAAAGTCAATGTAAATGGTGGAGCGGTCGCCCTGGGCCATCCCATTGGCGCCAGTGGTGCAAGAGTCCTGACCACATTACTCTACGCCATGAAGGACAGAGGTGCCAAAAGAGGAATGGCTTCTCTCTGCCTAGGAGGAGCAGAAGCGGTTAGCCTGATTGTGGAAAGCGTATAAAACATCAGTGCAAATTGTAAAGTTAACAATGCAAAGTTAGCAATGAAATGATTTTCCTCTTTCCATTGCTAAATGCTAATTTTGAATTGCTAATTTTGCAATGATCTTTTATGGAGGAATTGATGGAAATTAAAACCATTGGAGTCGTAGGAGCTGGACAGATGGGCAACGGAATTGCCCAGGTTGCTGCCCAGAGCGGACTTCAGGTCGTGATGAGCGATATTGCGAATGGTTTTGTCCAGAAAGGGTTGACCACCATTTCAAAGAATCTGGACCGGATGGTTGAAAAAGGAAAGATTCCTTCTCAGAAAAAGGATGAAATCATGGGAAGGATCAGAGGAACGATCCAGGTCAAAGAGATGGCAGGAACCGATTTTGTGGTGGAGGCTGCCACGGAGAATGAAACTCTCAAACTGAACATTTTCAAAGAGCTGGACCAGGTTTGCCGAAAGGAAGTGATTCTCTCAAGCAATACCTCCTCCATTTCCATCACAAAAATTGCATCGGCCACCCAAAGGCCTCAGAATGTGATCGGAATGCATTTCATGAACCCTGTCCCGGTGATGCAACTGGTGGAGATCATCCGGGGCCTTCAAACCTGCCAGGAGACGTTTGATGTGGTGAGATCCCTCTCTCTAAAGACGGGAAAAACTCCGGTGGAGGCAAACGACTTTCCAGGATTTATCTCCAACCGGATCTTGATGCCCATGATCAATGAAGCCATTTATGCCCTCTTCGAGGGTGTGGGAACACCAGAGGCGATTGATACGGTGATGAAATTGGGCATGAACCATCCCATGGGACCTCTGACACTGGCTGACCTCATCGGTCTCGATACCTGTCTGGCTATAATGGAGGTGCTTTACAAGGGATTAGGAGATTCAAAATATCGCCCCTGCCCTCTTCTCAAAAAATATGTTGACGCAGGCTACCTCGGAAGAAAAACAGGAAGAGGCTTCTATACCTATTAAGGGTTCAAGGGGCCGAGGGTCCAAGGGGTCAGGGAGAAAAAGAGAAACATCCCCCAAATATTTTAATACTTGAACCCTTGAATCCTTGAACCCTCGAACCCCTTGAGAAAACTTATGGACTTCAAACTCACTCCAGAACAAGAGATGATACGGGATATGGTGAGGGACTTCACCGAGAAGAGCATCAAGCCCGTTGCCGGACTCCATGACGAGGAGAAACATTTTCCCTATCAAAACATCAAGAGGATGGCTGAACTGGGTTTGATGGGGATGAATATCCCTATCGAATACGGAGGCTCAGAGGTCGGAGTGATCGCTTACAGCCTGGCCATCACCGAAATTGCTAAAGGGTGTGCCTCCCACGCTGTCACGACCTCCGTCACCAACATGGTGGCAGAGGTAATTTGCGAATTCGGAAAAGAAGAGATCAAAATGAAACATCTTCCCAAGCTATGCAGTGGCGAATACCCAGCCGGCTCCTTTGCGCTCACTGAACCTCATGCAGGCTCAGACGCAGCCAATATCCGAACCTCCGCCGTCCGGAAGAATAATAATTATATATTGAATGGATCAAAGACCCTAATTACCAGTGGAGATGTCTCAGGGGTAACGGTTGTCTGGGCGGTCACCGACAAAAATTCAAAAAAGGGAAAGGGAATCTCTGCCTTCGCTGTAGAAAAAGGATCGCCTGGCTTCATTGTGGGGAAGGCAGAGGAGAAAATGGGACACCGCGCCTCTTCCACCAATGAGTTAATCTTTGATAATTGTGTTGTCCCGGCGGATTGTGTTCTGGGCAAGGAGGGGGAAGGGTTCAAGATCGCCATGATGGAACTCGATGGTGGAAGAATCGGCATCGGATCGCTTGCCATCGGTGTGGGATTATCGGCCATTGATTTCGCCATCCAATATGTGAAGGAAAGAGAGGCGTTTGGAAAATCCCTGTCAAGTTTTGAGGCGATTCAGTGGATGATCGCCGATTCCTATACGGAATTGGAAGCCGCCCAACTGATGGTTCTCCGCGCTGCTTACCTGAAAGAAAATAAACTTCCCTTCACCAAAGAGGCCTCCATGGCAAAACTTTTTGCCACGGAGACCGCACGAAATGCAGCCCTTCGCGCGGTCCAGATGCTG
>VGSD01000368.1 GCA_016875155.1 Deltaproteobacteria bacterium
TTAAAGGAACCGGATATTGTTGAACTCTCGGAAGTCGCCCGTTCCCTTCTCGAAGAATGGCTGAAAAATCCAAAAGAACTGGCAAACCTCCTCGGCATCAAGGAAGAAGATCTAAGTAAATTGACTCCTGAGGAGCTCATCCAGTACTTCCTCGACCGCTTAAAAGAACAGACCGAAGCCCACCATGGCGGAAGCAAATGGATCGGGACAGGAGGGACTTCTCCAGTTGGCCATTCCGGATATCATCCTGGCGGCATGAGGGTCGGAGGGGTTTCCAGAAATAAGTCAGCGGTCAAAGTGGCGATGGAGCGAAGATATCGGGACTATTCCCAGGATGGACCGCTCACCGAAGCTCAGATGGGAGAAGCCCTGAAACGCTTGAGAAACATGGTCCCCCATGGTCCCAAGGACAGGGTCAACGTTGAAAAGACAATCTATGAGACAATGAAAAATGCGGGTGAGATTGAGATCATATTCGATCAAAGCCTCAGAGACCGGCTCAAGGTGATTCTGGCGATAGACAATGGCGGATGGTCCATGGACCCTTATGTAGGAATGGTCCAGACTCTCTTCAATTATGCGCGGTCACAATTTAAAGACTTAAAAACCTTCTATTACCACAACACGATCTATGACCACCTCTGGGAAGATCCTCAGAGACGGTTCAAGCCTTTTGCGGTGGATGAACTGGTTCGTCTCGATCCGGAGACAAGATTTGTCATCGTTGGCGATGCAAGTATGGCTCCTTATGAACTGATGTCCACGGATGGTTCGATCTATGTCGGTGAGAGATCAGGAAAGCCCAGTTATATGAGGCTCCAGTTCATTGCCGCCAACTTCCCCCACTCAGTCTGGCTCAATCCAGTGCCCCAGGGAGATTGGCCCTACACAAGGACGATCCTTCACATCCAGGAAATCTTTCCCATGTTTGAGCTCACCCTCGACGGCCTCGAAAAAGCCGTCATCCAGCTCATGAAAAAATAATAGGTAGTCCCAATCTCAGTTATCTGCTTTTCCAGTTGACGAGGAAGATTCCGGCGGAGACCATGGGAAGCCCTACCATCAGAGAAAACGTGAATTCTTCTCCTATGAAAAGAATGCCGGAGAGAACACCAAAGATGGGAGTGAAGAAGGTAAAGGCACTGAGCCGGCTTACCGAATATTGATGGATCAACTTGAACCAGACAAGATAACTGATAAATGCCACGATGACCGATTGATAAAAAAGCGAACCGACAATAGGCAGATTGATCCGATAGATCCAATTCGGTTCGAGAATAAGGCTCACCACAAAGAGAATGGGAATGGAGAAGACGAGTTGATAAAGAAATGTATGAATCGGCTCAACTTTACCTGCCATGAACCTCTTAATATAAAGGGTGGTTGCTCCCCACAGCACTCCTGCAGTAATCTCCAGAATATCACCGATGAGCATATTGGGCTTGGCAGTCTTCGGTTTTCCATAAAAGACAAAAAGGATTCCCATAAAAGCGATGACCAGACCCAGCGTCTTCAGAACGGTCAGCCTGTCCCCCCGAAGGAAGAAATGGGCGCCCATAGCAACCACAAAAGGGCTTAAGTAAACGAAGACGACGGAGCGGGCCGAATCTGTGTAGAGCATCCCGAAATAGATGCAGGCGAATTCCAGACCGAACAAGAGGCCCACAATCACGCCATGGAACAACCGGATATCGGTGTGGAATAATCTCTCTCCTTTTCTGAGACAATAGATCGCACCGCAAATCGAAGCAATGATTGAACGAATGGCTGATGCAAAGACCGGGGAGATTCCCTCGTTGGAAATTTTGATGGCGGAGTAATTAACCCCCCACAGGAGGGTTAGGATGAGAATGGCCAGAATCGCCTTCAGGTCTAAATAATCTTTGCTCTCCATAAAACCTTTCTTACCATTTTATCGGGAAGATGTGATAAACAATTTAACATACATGGACAGGAGTCACAACAAAAAAGGGGCACTGGGAGTGCCCCTTTTTTAAATCAGGATGAAAAAATCACTCCACCTTGAACTGAATATCTTTGATAAGGTTTCCATTTGCATCTTTGATTTCTACTTTCCAATCTCCTTTTAATCCTCTCAAATTCTTATGGGCATAGGTTCTCCATTTCGCACCCATCTTTAACGGTAAGGTCGTTTTCAATAACTCTTTCTGCCCGTGAATCCAGACAAATGAAACCTCCATATCTTTGGGTATGTTTTTGGCCTCTAAAAAACAATAGACCTTCTCCTGCGTCGCAGGAAATTTATCCGCAACACCTATGGGCTCTCCTTTTTCTACCCCTGTTCCCACAATGAGTCGTGCAATCGTCATGGCAGTTTGCTCCGGTTTAGGTTTTTCCTGGCCGTAGGCAGAAGATAGGGTTCCCCATGCGATCAGGACTACTAGCAGAATCATCATCTTGCGGCTCTTCATATGGGCCTCCTTTTGGAATTTTCTAAAGAAATATATTCGCTGCCCTCTTTAAGGCAGGAATCGGGTCAACGAAGTGTTTATCGAGACCCAATCTCTCCGGTTTTAAGCCGAAGGCCAACCCCATTAACTGGGTGAAGTAGATAATGGGTAGGTTGAATGACTCTTTGAACTCCTCTTCGATCTGTTTCTGTCGCGCATCCAGGTTGACATGGCATAGCGGGCATGCCACAATAATTGCTTCGGCTCCGACCCCTTTGGCATTTTTAAGAATCTTTCTGCTTAACTCAAGAGCAATGGGAAGTTGAGAAATTCCAAGCGAGACCCCGCAGCATCGTGTCTTATAGGACCAATCGAGCGACGTGATTCCAAGAACCTTCATCAATTTATCCATACTGGTTGGATATTCATAATCCTTTGCCTCTGTGATCTTTGGGGGTCGGGTGATGATACAACCATAATAGCAGACGACCTTAAGACCCTTAAGAGAATGAATAACCTTAGAGGCTATCTGTTGAAAACCGATCTTTTCTGTAACAGTATTTAGGAGATGTTCGACCTTCACCCCATTTGGCGAAAGATTCGGAATCTCCCGGGATACCTTTTCTCTCAATCCCTTATCCTCTTCTACATCTTTTATGGCAACACGCATCCTGAGGAAGCACGATGGACAGGGTGTGGTGATATGTTTGAAACCCTCTTCCCTCATTAAGGACACATTTTTCATTGGAAGAAGTGTTGAGAGGTAATGGTCTGTGGAATGGGCTGGCGTCGTTCCACAACATCCCCATCCCTCTGGTTCATGAAGGGGAATTCCGAGCGAATCGAATACGGCCTGGGTGGAGAGATTATACTCTTTTGAGGTCCCATGAAGACTACAGCCTGGATAATAGGCGATCCCTTCCTTTTTTTTCGAAGCCTTGCCCCTGACTTTCGGTTTTCCAAACGTTGGAAAAAGTTTCAGCTTCCCGGCCTTAAACATCTTCAGGGCCAGGAGCATATCATTCTTCCAAACCTGCTGATAGTTGAGTTGCCCGGACATCATCTGGCGAAGGTAGATCTCCCCCATCAGCCCGGCTTCATACATTCTTCCAAACCAATTGATCCCTCTCAGGGCAGCCTCATAGAAGAGAGAAACCGCAGGGACCTTTGGCTCAATCCCCTCATTCTTTGCCATGATCTTTAAAGCATCCATGATCTTCGTAATGTTGATGTCATGGGGACAGCGAGTGGCACAGGTCTCGCACATGGCGCAGAGCCAGATCGTCTTTGAGTAGAGGACCATCTCCTTTTGT
>VGSD01000369.1 GCA_016875155.1 Deltaproteobacteria bacterium
AATCATCATATCCATATGTTATTTGATCAGAGAAACAGAATTTCCTTTGCATGAAAGGAACACCTATGAAAAGAAGTAGAAACTCCATCATTTTAGTCGCTTTCTGTCTTATCTTCACCCTCACCTTCATCTCTCCCTCCTTTGCCCAGCAAAAAGATCCCAGCAAGGTTTATAAAGTAGCCATTCTTCCCTTCATCATCCACAGTCAGGAGAATCTCGATTACCTGAGGGAAGGCATCAATGACATCCTCACCTCTCGAATTACTGTAGAGGGAAGAATCATCGTTGTTGAACGGACTCTTGTAGAGAGGGCTCTCTGGGAGATGAGACCCATGCGCCTTGACGAGGCAGTAGCACAGCAGGTCGGAACCAGAGTCGGGGCAGACTATGTTGTCCTCGGAAGCATCACGAAGATCGGCAATTACATCAGCCTCGATGCCCGACTCATCAGCATCACCGAAGACAAACCACCTCTGGGCGCCTATACCCAGCACAAGGGCATTGATGATGTGATGACAAAAATAGGAGATTTTGCACAGGACATCGGATTTAGAATCTTGGGGCGCCGTGCCATGACTGCCCATCGATCGGATCCCAGACAATCTTCCATCATCCGACCTGATAGAGATATCGGAAGGGTTGGGCCAGAAGGACTGGGGTTCAAAAAAAGCCAGACCTTCGGCTTCGAAATTAAAGGCCTCGACATCGGCGATGTGGATGGAGATAAGAAGAATGAAATCGTGGTCATGGACAAACATAATCTCTATATCTTTAAGTATGATGGAGATAAATTGAGCCTCTTTCGAAAAATTGAGATCGGATACCAGCACAACTTCCTGACCCTCGATGTGGCTGATGTCAATCGAAATGGATATGCGGAGATCATCGTCACTTCCGTCATCGAAGATAACCTTCAATCCTTCATTATCGAATTTGAACAGGGGGAATTCAGGACGATCATCCGGAAGGCAGGTTGGTATTTCCGGGTTCTGGACCACCCCAAAGAAGGACCTGTTTTGATGGGACAACAGATGGGATCGGACGGGCTATTTACAGGGTCCATCTATAGATTCATATGGAAAAAGAACTCTTTTGGGAAGGGACCCAAAATGGTCTTCCCAAAGGAGACAAAGATATTCGGTCTCACCATGGCTGATATTCGAGTCCAGGGTGCAACAGACATTATTACGATTAGTGACCGAGGGCATTTGATCGTCGAATCGATAGACGGTAAATTTTCATGGAGGAGCAGGGAACGATTTGGAGGAACCAATAATTACTATGATACAAAAAAGAAAAAAGACCCTGTATATAGACCCGGGGATGCTCCGGATTGGAGGGTTTATATTCCAGGGCGGATCATTGTTAAGGATCTTGACGGAGATGGATCGAACGAATTGATTATTAATAAGAATTACTCTTCTTCTGTATTGTTTGATAGAATAAGGTCATTCGAGAGCGGAGAAATTGTTAATTTAATATGGGATGATGGAAGTTTCAGGACCATTTGGAAGACAAGAGAAGTGAACGGTTACATCACCGATTTCCAGGTCAAAGATGTTGACAATGACGGAGAGGAAGAGTTGGTGGTCTCCGTGGTTGACCTGGAAGGCATGGCCGATAGAAAAGGCACGAGCAATATTTTGTTTTTTAAGCTGTTTTGAAAGATTTGATTACAGAGATTTCAAAAAATGATTACAGAGATTTCTGGAATTTTTCAGAAATCTCAAAAAAACTCTTGACATCTTTTTTGGGGGATGCTATAGAATTAAAAAAATTTAATCTACTTGTAATTTCTTTTCACAATATCTACTAAGAAAGGAGGTGAATGGGGGGTATTAAGGAGGTTGGCTAAAGTTAGTGGTAGTGAGTTTAGTTTCTCTGGTTTTTAGAATCACAAATCACTATTCACGAATTACCAAATCATTTGAGGAGGAAAAGAGATGAAAAAATTGATTGTTCTAAGTTTAGTAGCATTACTGGTTCTTGCTTTTGGAAGCATGGCATTTGCCCAGGCGAAAAAAGAAGAGCCGAAACTTGATTTTAGAGCATCAGGGTTTATTGATGCCATGTTCCACGCGGCCCAAAATGTTCCACAAGCACTACCCGCACATGCAAACAATTTTTTTGGCCCTATCGGTGCGTTTGCACCGGGGGGCGCTTCCTATGATAGAAAAGAGGCCTATGCGTGGGGCCGTGGCAGGCTCAAATTCGATGCCATCATGGGTAAAGAGATGATGGGAACCTTCTTCTTTGAGATCGACTCTAACCAGTGGGGTGAAAGAGCAGGTACAGGCGCTCAAAGGAATGCGGCTGGCCATTGGGGAGTAGCTGACCGAGCAGCTGTTGAAGTCAAGCAGTTATTTATTACCTTTGGTATGCCCTGGATTCCAGTGCCTACTACGATTATGGCAGGTATCCATCCGATTGGTGTCCGGCCAGGAGCATTCTTGTCCGCTGACGGTCCTGGAGTAACGGCTGCTATGAAGATTGACCCGGCAACAATCAAACTGATGTGGGCCAAGATATATGAGGGGCTCAAGCCAACTTCAGACGACTCGGACCTTTACGGAATTGAGGTCAACGCAAAGGTAGGGACATTAACAGTCGGCGGTTACGGTATTAATGTCAATTCAAACAATTACCCTCACCCAGTTGATAGCACTACCGTACCTGCAACAACGTGGTCAGTGGTAAATGGCAGGTCCAATATGTGGTGGTTAGGAGCCTACATGGATGGCAAGTTAGGACCCGTGAATATCAACTTTGATTTCGTATATGATTTTGGCAAAGTTGAAGACCGTCGCGATGTAGCGAAAGCCACTCGATTTAAAGATGTCGACTATCGTGGTTGGGGAACGATCATTAATGTCGGTTTCCCATGGGAAAAATTCCTCTTCGGAGGACAGTTTATTTATGGCTCAGGAGCTGACCGGAAAAAGACCAACGCCGATGGGATGCCTGGGGTAAATGCTGTAACAGGCGCCCAGAATAGCAAAATGGGCGCTCTGGCTCTTCCCCAAGGGACTGAAGGTTCTCCTGGCCACAGCCTCATCCTGTGTGGAAGCGGTGTGAACCGAATGGGTTATGGTTATGAGCCTGGTGCTGACAATGGGATGGCTCGAGCTACGTACGGTGGCCTCTGGATTGCCAAAGTTTATGCGGCCTACAAAGTTACACCCATTTTTTCGACTCGGTTTGAGGCCTATTATATTGGCGACACCACCAAGAACGGAAACACCATTGGAAACGCTGTAAAGCCTGGCACATCCATACCCAGAAATGACAAGACCATCGGCTGGGAATTCGACCTTCTTAACACAATCCAGCTTTATAAAAACCTATCTTTCGGTTTCGGTGGTGGAATTCTCATTGCCGGTGATGCGATGGATTATCGGATTGGCACAACTACCACCAACGACTCACCCAAGAATCCCTGGGCACTGTATACGAACTTGACCTACAGCTTCTAACCCAAGCTCGTAGCCAAAAGGGCGGTCTTCGGACCGCCCTTTTTTTATCCTTAGAATTGGTAGAATTGGGGTCAGCCCTTGACACGGGACAAAAGGATGAGTCGCTGTTAACTCAATTTTATGGATATCTTGGAAAGAGCCTACATTTATGATATGATGGCACTATGAATAAGATGGAATATCGCAGTGTATGGGATGAAAGAAAAGAAGAGGAAAGACAGAGGAGGAAGTCTGCCATCGAGAAGGCAGA
>VGSD01000370.1 GCA_016875155.1 Deltaproteobacteria bacterium
ACGTTCCAGAACTTCCCGGATGCCTGGCACATGGACACACCCCCAATGAGGCTCTCGCTAACTGCCAGGAGGCGATTAATTTATGGCTGGATACAGCAAGAGAGTTTGGGCGAGAAATCCCGGAGCCCAAAGGTAAACGGCTTATGTATGCCTGATAAATCATCTGGTTGAAATCCCAGGATTCAAGACAAGACTTGAGCCCTTCTGCCCGATTTCCAGATATACTTGCCATCCATTTCCCAGTAAGATGACGTGGCATAATGCGATGGAATAATGTATTCTTTGCTTTCGAGCATGGTTACACCTTAACGAAGATTCCCAAATACAGCAAGCCTGATCCCAAGGGTTTTTCATGAAGGTTAAATGTTAAATTCTTGACTTCATTTGCTGTAGTCAGTAATATGATATTTAGAGGAGGCAATTAGTTGAGAATCCAAGGGATCATTTGGCTCGATGACGTAATCGATAAATTGGCCGCCAAACATAATGTGCGACAAAATGAGATTTTGGAAGTTTTTTCAAATCAGCCCTATTTTCGTTTTGTTGAGAAGGGACATCGTTCAGGAGAAAATGTATATGCTGCATTGGGACAGACAAAAAATGGCAGATATCTTATTGTGTTTTTTATTTATAAAAAAGACGGGCGAGCAATCATACTTTCAGCAAGAAACATGACGCCCCCTGAAAGGAGAAGATATGAACAGAGGTAGAAGTTCGATGTCCAAGGCCAAATCTTACAAGGAAATTGGAGATTATTGGGATGTCCATGATCTTTCCGATTTTTGGGATCAAACCAAAAAAGTGGAGTTTGAAGTGGATATCAAATCCGAAATCACCTATTACTTATTGGATAAAAAGCTTTCCGAACAAGTACAGTTTATTGCACAAAGGCGCGGTGTCTCTGCTGATACGCTCATTAATTTATGGGTTCAAGAGAAGCTTCAAGAACAAAACAGATGATTCGCCTTTTTGCCACTTAGTAAAGAACCCCGCCCACAGGACGGGACTTTAAAACCAAATTCTAAATCTAAAACCGCGATCCCGAGACACGACAGATCCTGAAGGCAATTCGTAGGATAATTTCTCCTTGACAGACAAATGTATTTCGTGCTACTCCTATTTATTAGGAGGCGGAGTAGATGCAAGCAGTCAAAGTCTTACCAAAATGGCAGATAACGATCCCTAAAAACGTGAGAGAAAAGTTGAAGATCCGTATCGGTGACACCATGGTCATCGAGGAGAGAGAAGACAAAATACTCCTGAAAAAGGGGAAGACGATCTTCGACTATGCTCAAAGCCTGCCTAACCTTGGAATTAGCATTGATGAAATCAGGGAAAAGGCATCGAAAGGGATAGCTCGTGAACGGAAATAAAGGATTTATTGACACAAGCGCGATATTAAGATTATTGATTAAAGATGACCCAGCAAAAGCTGGGGCTGTAGAAAAACTCCTTAAAGAATCCAAAGAAAAGGGCATAACGCTTTTCATCCTTCCGGTCACGATTCTCGAGATCGTCTGGGTTGCAGAGAAAGTATATCGTCTTGGTAGAAAGACAATTAGAGAGCTTGTCGAAGCCATCTTGAACACGCATGAGCTGAAGTGTCCCCTGGAACGAGTGTTCAGGCAAGCCCTCATCACCTATGAGACACAGAAGATAAAGTTTGCTGACGCAGTCATGGGTTACTGGGGTCTGGAAGATGGGATATCAACGGTCTGCACCTACGATGAGGACGATTTCAAAAAAATATCAGGTTTGCAGGTCCGCAAGCCGTAGAGGCCACACCCGTTTGGAAATACTGCAAGCCGGTCAATCCCATTCTTAGTTGAAATTCAGTAGTGGCTCCTGTAAAAATGACCTCACCATTTGACCTACAATCCATTTTCTCGGCTCGGTCCATATCCCATTATCCCCCTAAGCCGCTTCCTTCGTATGCTTCTGATCCAACTTTTGCTTTTCCACGTCTTTCTGGATAGCGAGGCGTAATTGAGGGAGGTATCTGTACCCCTTTACCTTCCTTAGCCTCGGCTCTATATCCAGAAGAGCTGCCCCTATCCACCGATGTTTCTGATCGGAGTTTTTCCAATAATCCACCTTATCGGTCCTCTGCCCAACATGGGCCATCAACGACTCGATGCAGTTGGTGGTCTTAAAGCTAATCTCCAATTCCCGAAACAACCCCAATCGGTGAAGCGTCAAGGTTTCCTCTAACCCCTCGTCCAAACTGCCCACCGCTGACTGGTTGATCAGCTGTAGCTCCTTGCGAATCTTTAAAAGCTTTTCTTTTGCCCTCTCATACGTAGGCTCCTGATAGGCCTCCTGAAGTTTTCGCCTCATGGACGCCTGCATCCCCTTCGGCAAATAGCCCACCACGTTTTCTCTCTTGTGCCACTGACAACGCTGAACTAAAGCTCGGTTCCCAAAGGCCCCATAGATCGCTTTCCTTAATCCCTTGGATCCATCAATCACACACAACAGCCCGGGCTCAACCCTTAACCCCCGCTCCAATAAACCCTCCAACATCTCCCGACATACCCGCTCACTCTCGGCTCCTGTCTGCACAAACCCCAAAGGAATCTTTCTCCCGTCGCTTGTCACCCCTAACGCAATCACCATCTCATCGGACCCAAATCGCTTCCCATCCAAGATCAATACCACTACCTCATACCCCTCCAACCGACGCTCACAGAGCTTCTTGAGCTGTCTCGCACTGGCCCGTATGTAACGCCTCGATATACTCGATCCGCTCAGCCCAAAGGCCTCGGGCACCTTCTCCGCACACTCCTCATAACTCCGACAGCTTAACCCCCGAAGTACCCGCCTCAAAACCCCCTCGTCCCCATCCCGAGGCTCCCGAAACCGCTCATAACTCTTTAACCGTACCTCCTTGCCCTCTCCCTGATTCCTTACCCGAGGAACCATAATCGGTAGCTTCTGATCCAACAGATACACCGACCCCCCTTGCTCTCCCCACCGGTCATGCCCAGACAATCCATTGCGCCCATACCGCTCCCCTGCCAACTGCTTAACCTCTTGCTCCAAGACTTCCTCCACATACCGCAATCCAAGTGGTATTAATGCCTGGATCATTTCCACCTTCACATCCAACGCCATTGCTTCCACTGAAAGTTTGCAAATCTCCTTCACCCGTGCTTTTCTAACCTTGACACCTCTGTCAATTCGTAATATCTTTCTCATCACTGGCTCCTTTCTTGGTGGATTTTCTTTTTCTCGTCAGATCAAGATCTTACCACCATTTTAGGAGCCACTCTCTTTATTTTTCAACTAAGATTAGCACACCGTCTTTGAAAAAAATGAAATTGAAAGGTTGTCCGACAATTTCAGAAGTGTTAAGTGTGTTGTGTTATGTGTAGAGGGTTTACCCGCCTACGCAGAATGCCCCGTCCGGAAGGACGGGGATTATAAGGTGTCCGAAATGAACAGGAATGAGTGTCCGGAATCAAATGGAATAGGTGTCCGGATTGCGCCGGAATGGGTGTCCGGAATGCCCCGGAATAGGCAGCCACCCCAACCACGGTTCTGTTTATTTGCGTGATGACCCCCGGTATCCTTAAGAGATGCCTTTAAGATTTTAGTTTACTTTTGAAAATACCTGTGATAAATATGTTTTATGAGGTAAGCATAACTGAAATATTTGGAAATGCGGATAAGATATTCTAAACATCTTCTACAACGGCTACTTCTTCGAAAA
>VGSD01000371.1 GCA_016875155.1 Deltaproteobacteria bacterium
GGAGGCTTTGGCCATGATGTGGCTGGGTTATCAAAGTAGATCATTTCTAATCTTTCTTTAAGAGCAGACGATATTCCTCTTGGTCCTTCTCAACTTCCACTCTCCACCCTCGAGTGGTTGCGGCACGGGACACATTCTCTTTCGAGGTGTCGGTATCCACAAGGATGGCAATCTCGCCTTTGTTCATCTTTTTCATTTCATTCAGAGCCAGCAGTACAGGTTGAGGACACGAAAGCCCGCGGGCATCAACAATTTTATTCATTTTATCCCTCCTTGTATGAGAGTTCTCGTTTATAGAGGCCTGGTTTTCGGTGACGACGCTGGTATCGAAGCTGGAAGGTCGAAGTTTGAAGTTCGAGTTTCCAGCATCCATATACGTGCCCCGATACGAGCATCTTTACCGCTATCCTTTGACCCTAAACTCTCTTATGCGACTTCTTTTCTCATGGTGAATCCAATAAACAGACAGGTGAGAAGCCCGATGACCACAGCCGGGATTCCATAAGGTCCAACTCCATCCGGGGAGCTTGCCAGGCCAAAGTTATGGGCGAAACCGGCTCCGACGATCATTCCCAGAACAAAGACAGCGGCATCCCCGTCGCCTTCTCCTGCAAGGAAGAGCTGTCTTCCCGGACATCCACCGGCCAGAGCAAAGGCCAATCCCGCCAGGACCATGCCACCGAAGTTCCACAGGCTCATGCTGTGGGCTACGGGTTGCTTTGAAAAACCGGGATTAAACTGTCCCAAGATCAGATTGACGATAAAGGCAACCACGACGAGGGCAATAAACCCTAAAAGAAGATGGGTTTGTCTGAAAAGGACGAAATCCCTGATTGCCCCCATGGTACAAAACCGGCTTCTCTGTGCAAGAAATCCGATCAGGAGGCCAACCACTAAAGATACGATGAGCGGGGCATGCATGGAGCCGGGTCCTTTGACGCTGTAAAATAGCACTCCGCTTTTTTCCTGTCCTTCAACTTGCGGAAAAATCAACATCAGAACCAGAAACCCGAGCATGATCAATGGCAATAACCATCCAACCGAGGTATGAGTATTTTGAGAACGGCCCAGGTTGTAGCCGCCTTTCAGGAAAAGCGTGCCCACCCATATGCCTCCGATCAATCCGAGCAAACCGAAAATGGCGTTTCCATCACCGCCGGCCAGGCGAAGCACAGCCCGCCATGGACAGCCTAAAAAGACCAGGGCCCCGATCATGGCAAATGCGCCGAGGACAAACCGAACGATCGGTGCAGAGCCTGCACGTGCCCGGAATTCCTTGAATGCATAGGCGGCGATCAATGCCCCCAGGACAAAGCCGATGATTTCTGGCCGCATATACTGAACCACTGCCGCTCGATGAAGGCCGAGCGCACCCGCAATGTCCCTGTCAAAACAGGCCACGCAGACGCCCATATTTGCCGGGTTTCCCCACTTCTGCAAAAGCGGCGCAAAAATCCCGATAATGGCTCCAACCCCGATTATCCCCCAACGGGTTGCAAAAAAGTTTTTAATGGTGGTCATCGATGAACCTCCTTTCTTAAGATAGGTTTTAACCACATATTGGATACGTCAGAAAGATTTGCAAAGAGAAAGGGAAAAGTTAGATTGAGGGATGACAACCTAAAAAGGATGCATAGAGGATACCCCTTTTCTCTCTCTCCTTCGATCGATCCGGAGACCTAACCTAGGCCTCTTCGGGCCTGTCATAGGCCCTCATACGAGAGAAAAGGGAGGAACAAGCTTCTCCATCATGGTACCTTTCGATTCATGACTCTCGGGGATTAAACCTTAACATTGCAAAAATTCAGTCAAAACGGACATGGGTGAACCATTCGTAAAGGTTTCGGGGCGAACCTTTTAGCGAATAAGCACACACATCCCAAGTCCTTGCGGGAGTTCACCTCAGGTGAGGTTGACCGTTTCCCATAACATGTCAACTTAATCGCCGTCAGAAGCCTTGAAGAGCGGTTTACCCGTGGCCGTTTTTGCAACTGCAAGGTAAACATTCAAATTGTTAAACGGAAATAGGTTGGCTGTCAAATTGATTATTTCAATAATAAAAGGGGAAAGTATCGAAAAATCCGATAGCCTTTTTCTGCCTTAGTTCTTTCGGTTTCCTGTGTGGGTACTTTTTCTTTCTAACCCCTCCATATCTCCCCTTAATCTAGAGACTGTGTCGTAATCGCAAGAAAAGGGGGAGAGACAGTCAAGCTCAAAAGATTTAGAATGCGGGTTTTTTAGATGATAGGGAATTGTCACTTGCATAAAATGAAATGTTTTCTTACGCTTGGCATGCCGGAACCCGAACGATTAAAGGTTACCGCTCTAAATTTTTTTCTCCTGACCGCCTCTTCCCCTTTTCTGCAGGACTGTTTTTTCGTATTCCGACACAGCCTTTTAAGGGGAGGCTGGATGGGGTTATTAACTCTTTTCTGTTGCCTTTAAAAAACAAAATTGGTATAAAGGAGTAGGTTGGAATGCTGGAATGATGGAATATTGGAATAGTGGGTGACAGGAAGAGATTAAATGATCTCCCTATGATTCCATCATGTTAAGCATAATCTATGTGAAGGAGGTGGGGTATGTATAAAAAGATTTTAATTCCTCTGGACGGTTCGGAGCTGGCTAAAAAGGCCATCGGCCAGGCTGAGAAATTGGCACAGACGTTTGGCTCAGAAATCATTCTCTTCCAGGTCGTTCCGTTTATGCCCATCTATGGGTCGCCTGAACTGGTGACGCCTCTTTTTGTCGATGAAAAACAGAAAGAATCGGCCGAAAAGTATCTCCAGAGTCAAGCAGAGGAATTGAAGCAGAAAGGGCTCAAGGTCTCCTCTGCGGTGAAAACAGGCCAGCAGGTGGCGGTGGAGATCATCGATTTTGCTAAAGAGAACGGAGTTGATCTGATCATTATGTCCACCCATGGCCGATCCGGAATCACCCGATGGGTGCTGGGAAGCACTGCCCTGAAACTCTTAACCCGGGCGGAAACGCCCATTCTCCTTCTGCGTTCAAAGGGTTGATCCCTGGAAATGGATACAATCCTGGTCGGCCTCTACATCGCCTGTGAGTTGATCGCCAATGTGACAGCATCTAAACCTGTCCAGGTCGGAGGTCTGGTTGTTCCTGCGGCCATCTTCATCTATACGCTCACCTTCACCCTTATCGATCTGATCAATGAATCAATGGGCAAGAAGGGGGCCAGGAAGGTTATCCTGGCCGCTTTCATCGCCAACATCCTGCTGGCCGCTTATGCCCAGTTTGCCGTTGCCCTTCCTCCTGCCTCTTTTTATAAGGGACAGGAAGGTTTTGCAGGTGTCCTCGGAAGCACTCCAAGGATCGTCTTTGCAAGTCTTGTAGCATACCTGATTAGCTCACTCATCGACGCTGAGATCTTTGCCTTCTGGAGATCCCGGATTCGTGGCCCGAAGTGGTTGAGGGTTCTGGTGAGCAACACCATCTCAACCGGAGTGGACAGTGTGGTCTTCATCACGCTTGCCTTTTATGGCCTCATGCCGGTCTGGCCCCTGATCACAGGCCAGTATGTCGTCAAGATGGTCATCACCTTTGTAAGTCTTCCTTTGATCTATCTGGTGAAAAGCTGGAAAGAGGAGGCAAAGAAGGTGATCGGGTAATCAGGAGATCAGGATGCAGGATATCAGGGTATCAGGTGATCAGGAAAGATTTGTGGCAGGATTTGAGAAACTTT
>VGSD01000372.1 GCA_016875155.1 Deltaproteobacteria bacterium
AGAGAATAACCCTTGAGAGGAAGTTAATGAAGAAGATCCCGACGAGAAAAAGGAGCGGCCCCACATAGGGCAGAAAGGATTGGGAGGAACTTCCCCCCCGTTCTTCTGTATTTCGAATTCCAGTCTCTGACACAGTGATTCTTTTCCCTTTAGATCAAACAGGGATGTCTATCCGACGGTTTTTCAAAGAATCCCTCTCCGGGCTTATTCTTCAATATCATTCCCCTGTTCACCTTAACCTATTATTAGATTTATATCATCAAGTCAATCCTCTACTGTCAATCCTCTACGAATGCATTCAGGCATTACATTTCCCCAGCCAGCCAATTTTTCTTTGACATCCGTTGCCCTTCTTCCTATAATGTTTCGCCAGAAAGGATATCCGGCCTTATGAAAGTTAGAGACATCTTTAATCGAATTCATCTCTTTAGTGCTATCATGGCATCCATCTTTTTGGCATTTCAACTCATCATCATCTCCACCAATGTCATCATGAGGTATTTCTTCAGGTCGGGCATTTCCTGGATGGAGGAGATTTCCAGTAATGTGCTCATGACCGCTTTCACCTTTCTGAGTATGGCCATCGGGGTGAAGCTCGATTCCCATATCAATGTAAATCTTTTTCCCAGACAAACTCCTCAATGGATCAGCACTTTCCTGCTGAAACTTAAACATCTGGTTCTAACTATCATCGGTTTTGTTCTTGTCTATTATGGGATTTTGCTCATCCTGGGCATCAAAGGAAGGATCGCCTCCGTCCCCGCCTTACCGTCTTATCTGCAATTTATCATGATACCCTTCGCCGGCGTTTTGATCGTATATGACTCTCTCGTGAATCTGTTTGGTCTTGAAAAAGAGGATCATTACCTTGATCAAATATTTATGAACATCGGAGCGAGAAATGACCGTTGACCATACCGGTATCACCCTTCTTGTTGGTATTTTTGGAGTGTTGGTTCTATTGCGTGTTCCAATCACGTTCTGTCTGGTCATTTCAGCCATTATCACCGGTATCCATCTCAACGTCCCGTTAGAGGCCATCGTGAAAGTCATGGCCGATGGGGTGATGAATTTTTCTCTCCTCGCTATTCCCTTTTTTATCATCATGGGCGAGATCATGAACGAAGGCGGCATCTCCCGGAAGATTGTCAACCTGGCCAATCTTTTTGTGGGAAGGCTTCCTGGTGGGCTCGCCATGGTGAATGTCATGGACAGCATGTTCTTCGGAGGCATCTCCGGCTCCGCCGTGGCCGATGTCTCCTCTCTGGGTTCCATCGTTATCCCGATGATGAAGAAGCAGGGATATGACGATGAATTTAGCGTTGGATTGACGGTCTGTTCGGCCTGTCAGGGAATCATCATCCCGCCCAGTCATAATATGATCATCTACGCCTTTGCCGTGGGCACGGCTTCCCAGTTGGCGGGGGGATCGTTACTGGTTGTCTCTGTCGGCAAACTTTTCCTGGGGGGGTATCTTCCTGGAATATTGATGGGCGTCTCCATGCTCGTGATTGCCCTGACCATTGCTATCAAGAGAAAATACCCCAGAGGAAAGGGCTATACTCTAAGGGAAGGTTTGGCCGTCCTTTTAGACGGAGCTCTTGCCATGTTCACTGCATTGATTGTGGTGGGGGGCGTGATCATTGGAGTATTTACCGCCACCGAAGCGGCAGCCTTCGCGGTTCTCTATGCCTTTATTGTAACTTTCTTTATTTACAGAGAAGCTCCTCTGGTCAGGTTTGCAAAGATACTCTACTCTTCTCTTAAGACATTGGCCATTGTCATGAGCCTGATTGCCGCTGCAAGCGCTTATGGATACCTACTAGCCCGTTTGCAGGTGCCGCGGCTTGCCACGGAGTGGCTTCTCTCGATCACAAACAACTACTATTTATTACTCTTGTTTGTGAATGTTATGCTTCTCGCCCTTGGATGCATCATGGACATGGCCCCCCTCATCCTCATCTGCACCCCTATCCTCTTTCCTGTTTTGGTCTTAAAGATGGGAATGGATCCGATCCATTTCGGCATTATGCTTATTTTGAATCTCTCGATAGGACTCTGCACGCCTCCCGTGGGCTCGGCCCTCTTCGTAGGTAGTGCCGTTGGCAAAATCTCTATAGAAAGGGCGTCAAAAGGTTGCCTTCCTTTCTATATCTCCATGTTCATCGCCCTTATGCTTGTCACCTATATCCCTGCCATTACCATGACCCTTCCAAACCTGCTCATGCCCGGGAAATAAGAAGAAAATAAAAAAGGCAGGAGCCGACTGGACCCTGCCTTTTTTATTCGCCTGAAAAGGCCTCTACTTCACAGCCCTGATCTTGTTGACCACGGCCATGATCTCAGGAGGCTGTTTATCATACAGAGGTTTCATGGCATCCATGAATTTCTGCTTTTCTTGTGGACTGATTTCTGTAATGATGGACCCCTTGTCACGCACCGTTTTTTCCGCCACTTTCTCGAAGTCCACCCACAGTTTGAATTGATACGGCTGAGCATCCTTCATTGCTTTGATGATGAGGTCTCGATCCTCTTTTGACAGCTTGTCAAAGACCTTCTTGCTTCCCACGGTTATCTCAGGGACCCTTGTGTGTTCATCGACAATAAAATACTTCGCCACCTCGTAATGGCTTGTTGAGAGATAGCTTGGCCAGTTGTTCTCTGCGCCGTCAACGACACCGGTCTAGAGAGCTGAGTAGACCTCGCCAAAGGGCAACGGTGTGGCCACAGCGCCAAGGGCCTCCACCATTCCAACCATCAAAGGCGCCTGCTGGACACGAATCTTCATCCCTTTCAGATCACTCACTGTCTTGACCTGTTTCTTGGTGTAGAAATTTCTGGAACCGCTTTCAAACCACCCCACACCAACAAAATTGGAGGCTTCGTGTTTCTTCAAGATGTCTTCGCCAATGGGTCCATTCAATACCTTCCACATGTGAGCGGCATCCCGGTAGAGATAGGGCAGTTGAAAGGCATCGAGGTCTCTGACAAAGGCAGAGACTGCAGAAATGCTCACACGCGTCATATCGATGGCCCCCAACTGGACCTGCTCAATAACCGCCCTTTCTTCGCCCAGCTGTTTGCTATGGTAAATCTCGACGACAATTCGCCCATTGCTCCGTTCCTTAACCAGCCTGGCAAATTCATAGTCGCCCTTCGTCGTCGGATAGTCCTGCGGATGGGTCTCGGCAAGCCTTAACACCTTCTGTGCAAACCCTGCCGTGGGGCCGCCTGCGAGAATAAAAGTGGTTAACCATACAGACAAAACAATAATCAATACCTTTTTCATTTTTGCCTCCTTTCGTGAGTAGGTAATACCCAAATTGAGCGATTTTTTTTAAAACCTCTTTAGCAACAGACTTCAGATCAGGTTTAAAATCACCCAAAGGGTGATTTGTAGCGCAAGGCTTTAGCCTTGCTTGCCTACCGCAGGTAGGGATAAGAAGCAATCCTAAAGGGTTGCGCTACAATGAAATTTAAAATAAATCGCTCAATTTAGGTAATATTAATTCAAAAGTTATATCAATTCCTGTCCACTTGTCAAGAAACAAATTGAGTGGGGAGTAATTTCAAAAGGTGGAAGAATCCCTATCGCTACTTTAAAAATTCTTCACGGATCGGGGTGAAGGTATCCACCAGTCGTGCTTTTGGGGTAAGCGTTTGGATACTATGGGGCATATTGGACGGTACGGTAAAGATGTCTCC
>VGSD01000373.1 GCA_016875155.1 Deltaproteobacteria bacterium
ATCGTGGTAGAGCGATCGGGCAATGATCTGCTCTTTAAACATATCAACGCAACAGATCGGGTAACAGTGAAGGACTGGTATCTCAGTGGATATCCACAGCTTGAGCGGGTGGAATTTGGGGATGGGAGCGTCTTTACCCTCACAGACCTTCAATTAGGCACAACTTCAGCCGATACCTTAAATGGCACATCCTCAGATTCGGTCATGATGGGAGATGCTGGGAATGATACCTTAAGTGGTGGTGCCGGGAATGATCTGATCAATGGGGGCTTGGGGATTGATTCAATGATTGGAGGGGCTGGAAATGATACCTACATCGTCTCAGACACGGGTGATGCTGTCACAGAATCCCTAAACGAAGGCACAGATACCATCTATAGCTCCATCACCTATACCTTAGGAGCAAACATCGAAAATCTCATCCTCACAGGGACCTCTGCCATCAATGCCACTGGCAACACACTGGCTAACCTTCTCAGAGGAAATAGTGCCAACAACGTGCTCAATGGCAAGGAAGGAGCCGATACGCTTATCGGTGGATTAGGCAATGATACTTATGTTGTAGATCATTCAGGAGATATGGTCACTGAAAATCTCAATGAAGGCACGGATACGGTTCAGAGCTCAATGACCTACACATTGGGTCCAAATCTTGAAAACCTCACTTTAACAGGGACCAATTCCATCAATGGAACGGGCAACTCTCTAAATAATTCCCTGACAGGCAACAGTGGTTCTAACATCCTTATAGGAGAAGCAGGTAATGATACACTCAATGGAGGCTCAGGCGCAGATACAATGATTGGAGGTTCTGGGAATGACACCTACTATGTGGATAACATTGGAGACGTGGTTACAGAAGCCTTAAATGAGGGCACAGACACCGTAAGGAGTTATATCACCTACAGCCTTGGAGAGAACCTTGAGAATCTCATTCTGATGGGTTCATCAACAATTGACGGAACTGGTAATGAACTGAATAACTCCATCACAGGGAATAGTGCTTCAAACATCCTCACGGGTGGTTTAGGGAATGATACGCTGAATGGGGGCACGGGAGCGGATACCCTGATCGGGGGATTGGGCAACGATACCTATGTGGTGGATAACATCGGGGATATTGTTACGGAAGGCATAAATGAAGGCACGGACACAGTTCAATCCTCGATTACTTATACCTTACCCTCCAACGTAGAGAACCTTACTCTGACTGGAAGCAGTGCCGTCAATGGGACAGGCAATGAATTGAATAACACCCTTACAGGCAACAGCGGAGCCAACACCCTGACAGGGAATGCTGGAAATGACACGATCAAGGCTGGAGCAGGTCCAGATACCCTTGATGGAGGACCGGGCAATGACTCCCTTGAAGGGTCAACGGGTAATGATCTCTATCTCTTTGGGAGAGGATATGGACAGGATTCAATCAATGATTATGATACGACCACAGGAAACAGCGATAAGGTTAAATTCTTTGACCTCAATCCCATTGATCTGATCTTTGTAAAGAGCGGAAACAACCTCAACATCCAGATCCAAAACGCCAAAGATTTGCTCACGGTTCAGAATCAGAATCTCAGTTCTGCTTATCAGGTGGAAACCTTTGAGGCATCGGATGGGAGGAGGTTGGTCTCTTCTTATGTAGGCCAATTGATTCAAGCGATGGCAGGGTTTTCGGCTTCCACCGGAATGAACTGGACGCAGTTGATTGAGAATAGGCGAACAGAGGTCGAGACGATATTGGCGCAATATTGGCAACCACAATAATAAAACACAAGTAAGTAGATTGTGGCCAGTAGTTAGTGGTTTTTTAGCTCCCCCTCACCTCAATCCTCTCCCGCCAGGGGAGAGGAGATATTTTCAACGTAATGGGAAGTAACAAATAGGAAATGGGAAATCGAAAGTCTTAAATCAGTTTTTTGAGGGCTTCCTCGATCCGGTTCAATCCCTCTTTAATATCTTCCATAGAAGTCGCGTAAGAGAGCCTCTCGAAGGGGTCGGCTCCGAATTCCACACCCGGAACAACAGCTACTCTGGCCACATCCAGAAAATAATCAGCCAATTCGGTCGAGTTCGAAATCTTCTTTCCCTGGTAAGACTTCCCATAATAAGAAGAAAAGTTTGGAAAAACATAAAAGGCGCCAATGGGCTTAAAACAGGAGACGCCTGGTATCTTATTGAGACGGTCCACAATATAGTTTCTTCTCTCTTCAAAGGCCGCTACCATCTTTGAGACCTCTTCCTGTGGACCCGCGAGAGCCTCCACAGAGGCCTTCTGGGCAATAGAAGTGGGGTTGGAGGTGCTCTGGCTCTGGATATTGTTCATGGCAGAGACGATCTCTTCTGGCCCGGCTGTATAACCAATCCTCCATCCTGTCATAGCGTAGGTCTTGGCAACCCCGTGGACAATGATTGTCTTCTTCCTAATCTCTTCATTGAGTGAAGCAATGCTGACGAATTTGAAACCATCATAGACGATCTTTTCATAGATTTCGTCAGAGATCACAAAGAAGTGATGCGAAAGCGCCATTTCTGCAATCCTTTCCAGTTTTTCTTTCGTATAGGCGCCTCCTGTGGGATTGCAAGGGCTATTGAGGATCAAGGCTTTCGTCTTTGGCGTGATCGCTTTTCTCAGGTCTTCCATCGCCAAGGTAAACCCATTTTTTTCCTTTGTTTCGACGATGATCGGATTGGCCCCGGCCAAAGCGACCATCGGAGGATAGGAGACCCAGTAAGGGGCAGGCACAATCACCTCATCTCCCACGTCGAAAATGGCCTGTGCCAGGTTGTAGAAAGAATGTTTGCCACCACACGAAGCAATGATCTCGGATCGTTTATAAGTCAACCCATTGTCCCTCTGAAATTTCTTGATGACTGCATCCTTCAGTTCGTCTGTCCCTCCGACAGGAGTATATTTTGTAAACCCCGTTTCAATCGCCTTAACAGCGGCTGCCTTGATATTCTGGGGAGTGTCGAAATCAGGTTCCCCAGCGCCAAAACTGACGACATGAATTCCCTGTGCCTGCATGGATTTTGCTTTGGCATTGATGGCAAGGGTAGGGGAGGGTTTTAAACTTTTGGCTCGATTCGATAATACTGACATGTTTTATGCCTCCTTATGCGAATTCAGGGCTTAAAAAGGATTTGGGATATCCTGTTAATTCTTTCTACTCCTCTGATTTCATGGGAAAGGAGGGGAAGTTCAATCAGCCGAATTCTCGAGGAGTATTGGTCTTTTAGTATCTTAATGTAACTCTCCTGCATCTCTTTTCTTAACCGATGAAACTCACAATCGGCCTCCTGAATCACGTAATTGATAATCAGATGGTTCACTCTGAGTTGGTATTCATCAAAGTCCCGGATGATCCTTTCGGTCTGTCTGACACCGAGCGCTTCGGGAATGGTGACGATAATGAAGTCTGTTTTCTGGGTATCCCGAATGAAGTTGACCACTTTTTCGGCCAGGTTCTCCCACCCGCTGATGATCTCTAACAAGGTCCGCTTCCCCTTTTTTAACTTCACACTTTCCTTGAACTTTTCAAAATAACTATATAAATTCATATAGAATTTTGTTGCTGCTTCAAGATGTCTTAAAAAGATCTGCGGAAGATGCAGTAACCTCAACGTGTGCCCTGCCGGCGCTGTGTCCCAAACCACCAGATCATACTGCCCGCCTTCGACCAGTTCGAGA
>VGSD01000374.1 GCA_016875155.1 Deltaproteobacteria bacterium
CTGGATCATGAGCAGCAGCGCGGCCAGCGGCACCACCGATTTGAATGGCCACAGGTGCGGGCGCCAGGGTGTCTGTTCGGACAGCTCTCCCAACCTGAAGGCATTCCAGGCATCGTCGATACTGGTGGCAAACAGCAGGATCATGCCCGGGTAAAAGAACAGGAGGTAAGCGTAGAAATCGATCTTGCCTTTGGTGGTTCCGGAGAATTTCTCCCACAGCATATCGGTGCGGATGTGGGCGCCGCGACGCAGCGCGAAGGCCGCGCCGAGCATGAACAGCGCGCCATAAAACATGTAGGACAGGTCATAGGCCCAGATCGTCGGGTTGTTGAAGAAATAGCGCGACACGACTTCATAGAAGACGACAATCGCAAGCGGGATGCATAACCAGGCGAAGACATAGCCGGTTCGCTCGCTAAACGTGTCGATCACTTTGATCGTCTTATAGTAGCCCGGTGAAAAATCGGCCATCACCACCTCTTAAGGCGGAAATGCGGCTTGGATATTGTAAAACTCACTTTTAAAATATTTTAATATAACAAAAGAGAAGAGAGCATGTCAAGAAAGAAACCCCATTCGACAGCGTTGATTTTCGAACCTTTTTAGGGTATAATATGGGTTATTCAAAGGGAATTATGGAATCAAACATTAAGAAAACTAATTATCCAGTTTTTCTTATACTTTTAACCTTTTTCCTTCTTTTTGCCTGTTCCACTCCATCTTGGTTACCCATTAAAAAGGGGCCTCCTCATAAGGCAAAGACAAAAGAACTGCTGGATAAAGAGGTCATCATTATCGACAAGCAGGAATATGTGAAAGTTCTCAACCCCCGTGGTTCAGAGGGAGGGAATCAGCCTAAATACCTCTTTATTCCTGTGGAGGAATATCTGGCGAAAAAAAAAGCTTTTGCCGCCGCATCCATCAAGGTCGAGCAAAAGAAAGAGACATTGGGTGACACCACCCCCCTCTCAACCTCCCCCGTGCAGGGAAAAGAGGTTTTTTCAACGTCTGTTTCTGTTTCTCCGGTTGTCCATCTAAAGAAGAAGGTACTGATTACCCATTTTGACGACCGGACGACTACTGTTGAAGAGACTTTTGGCGACTGGCTGGCTGAAAGACTGATGAAAGAGATGGCGCAAAGGTCTATCCAGGTTCTTTTTACTGATTATCAGATGGTAAAGGAATTTCTTGAAAAACGGGGAGTCTCCCCGTCGGACATGGAATCTCCCAATACATCAAAAATGCTCAGCGAAGTCTTTGGCATTCACGCCATTGTTTTGGGAGACCTTTCAGGCCCCTATGTCTTCACCACAAAAGGAGCAAAGGATCAGGATGGCGTTTCCACAGCCATTATGAAAATAGAGACGAAAATCATTGACACCTTCTCGGGGAAGATAGTTAAAAGCTTTTCAGCCCAGAATCCCGCTGTTCAAACAAAAGAGAAGGGAGCCTTTTCCGACGAAAAGGCAAAAGGAAGGGCTTTTGACCTTACCATTGCAGATCTGAGCCGCTCCATCTCAAGGGAATTGGATCGCATGGAATGGTTTTGCCGGGCGGCCAAAATCGAAGGAGAAGACGTCTACATAAACGCCGGTAAGTTAAGCGGTCTAAAGGTGGGGGATGTGATGGATGTGCTTCGGCCTGGGATTCCTGGGGAAAGAGGAGAAATCAGGGGAAAGATTCGAATTTTAACGATCTTTGGAATGGATGCTTCTATCGGAAAGCTGATTCAGGGCAAGAAGCCCGATGAAGAGGATATATTGAAACTTGCCTTACGTCAAGGATCCTGAAAATCTCGCAAAACTGCCCGTTCTCACATTAAAAGCCTAGCGGATAGACGGGAGAATAAGAAACCTCTTTGAATCGTGAATTATGAGGAAGGGGGATACACATTATGTTTCATATTGGTGATAAAGCAGTTTACCCGGGTCATGGAGTCGGAGTGATCGAAGCCATTGAGATCAAGCGGATCTCAGGTAAGGAACAGAGCTTTTATATTCTCCGCTTCGTCGATAACGGGATGACCATCATGGTGCCCGAAGATAATGTCAAATCCGCCGGTTTGAGAACGGTGATACGGAAGATAGACGCCCGAAAGGTGATTGGCATTCTGAAAGATAGGGAGGTCACCCTCGATAATCAGACCTGGAACCGGAGATACCGGGAGTATATGGAAAAGATCAATACGGGGTCGATCTATGAAATTGCGGAAGTGCTTCGGGACCTACATCTCCTGAAGGCCGAAAAAGAGCTCTCCTTCGGCGAGAAAAAAATTATGGATATGGCCAAGACACTCCTGGTCAAGGAACTGGCGATTGCCAAGGATGTGAAAGAAACGGAAATCCTAAAAGATCTCCGGTCTATCTTTGGCGCATAACCATCTTTTTTCCAATCTTATCTTCAAATCAATCTAAACGTTAATGAAAGGAGGTGATTAATTTGGACACTTGGGTTCTACGTCTTTTTTTATTTCTCATTTGCGGCGCAAGCGGATACTTCCTGATCAAGGGAATCTCGCCCCGGATGGACCTATGGGGACTCTTCGGGGGTTTTTTGCTCTCTGCACTGATCCTCCTGTTGGAGGACCGGTTGAAAAAGGTCTCTTTAAAAATTCTTTTAGGAAGTTTTATTGGACTCGTCCTCGGAATCATTTTAGCCAATCTCATTTCTAATATCTCTTTACCATTTTTCATCAATGAACAGCAGACCACTGCTCTGCCTCTCTATGGTCTGCTCTATGGGATATGCGGATATATCGGTCTCCGGGTTGGTTCAACAATGGGGGGGGAATTCCATCTTCCCCGCGGCTCGGGGGACAGGAAACCTGTGGGACTTGGTTTCACCCAGGATGGGATTGCCAAGATTTTGGATACGAGCGTCATCATCGATGGCCGCATCGCCGACATCGCTGAAACGGGTTTCCTGGAAGGCCCTTTTATCATCCCCCAATTTGTCCTCGGTGAACTCCAGCATATTGCTGACTCACACGATCCCATCAAACGAACTAGGGGAAAAAGAGGGCTTGAAATCCTCCACCACATCCAGAAACAGGTCAATGTGAATGTCCGGATTGTGGAGACGGACTATCCGTCAGTCAAAGAGGTCGATGCCAAGCTGATTGAACTGGCTAAAGAGGTTAACGGAAAGATCATCACCAACGACTCAAACCTCAACAAGGTAGCCGGGCTGCAGGGGATTGAAGTGCTTAATATCAATGCCCTGGCCAACTCCTTGAAGCCGGTCGTCCTCCCTGGAGAAGAGATCAACACCAAAATCGTTAAGGAAGGAAAGGAGATGGGCCAAGGAGTGGCCTATCTCGACGATGGCACGATGATCGTCGTGGACAATGGAAGGCGGCAGATCGGAAAGAGTATCGATGTCGTTGTGACCAGCGTCCTTCAGACACCCGCTGGAAGGATGATCTTTGCGCGTCTGAAGGAGGAGTCCACCCGTGAAAACAAAGGGAAGGATTACTATTATCCCTTGGACAGTGAATTTTAACCTTCACCATCCCTCTCCCCTTAGAGACTGTGTCACAATGGGGAGGGTGAGGGGCGATTATACGTTAAACTTGATCTGATCTCGATATAAAACGTTCTTTGAAAACTGAATAGAGATAGACGGTCGTAATAGCTCCACTGAGAAAGCTCTTTCTCCTCTTTCGAACCCAGCACGG
>VGSD01000375.1 GCA_016875155.1 Deltaproteobacteria bacterium
TATCCAGATCATCGTTGATGGGACGGAGTCGAACACAGCCATGATTGCCTTGGGATATGTGAGCCGGATCCTTTCGGAATATTCAACAGAAATGATTGTGAAGAAATTGAATCAAGAAGGGATGAGGGACTTTGAAGAAGCAGGGGTGGAACTGGAACATCGGGTCTGGTTCAATCCAAACTTAGAAAGTCGATTTTTCTATGTCCCCGGAGTCATTGCCACCATCGCTTTTCTCCTCCCCATGATTTTGACCGCTCAGGCCATTGTGAGAGAGAGGGAGATGGGAACACTTGAACAGATCATGGTCACCCCCATTCGCTCCTGGGAACTGGTTTTGGGAAAGACGCTTCCTTTTGCATTGATCGGTCTTATTGATGTGGTGATGATTGCACTGGTTGGGGTATTCTGGTTTAAAGTTCCTCTCCGAGGAAATCCGCTCGTTCTTCTCATGGGAAATATCCTCTTTCTGATGAGTTCAGTGGGCATAGGTCTTTTGATATCCACCATCTCCTCAACTCAACAGCAGGCACAGATCTCAACCTTCTTTTTTATGAATCCCGCTTTCATCCTATCGGGGTTCGCCTTCCCTCTGGAGAATATGCCGGAATGGCTTCAGTATCTTACCTATATCAATCCCCTAAGATACTTTTTGGTCATCATCCGGGGGACCTTTCTCAAAGGGATAGGGCTGGAGGTCCTTTGGCCTCAAATGCTTGCCCTGGCTGTTCTGGGCGGGCTGATGATTACATTGAGTTCAATGAGGTTCAGGAAAAGACTGAAATAAATTCAGTTCGGAGTAATGAGTTCGGTGTTCGGAGATTTTATATTAAAGACTCCGAACTCCCAACTCCGAACTCCGAACTTGGAATTGTGCCTTTCGAAAAATGATGGAATCAATGAAACCTCTATTGATGGATATCTATGATAGGTTATTTAAGGCTTATGGTCCTCGCCATTGGTGGCCCGGAGAGACGCCCTTCGAGGTGATGGTGGGAGCGATTCTCACTCAAAATACCTCATGGAGAAATGTGGAAAGAGTCATTCAAAAACTGAAAGAGAAAGGATTCCTGAATCCAGATGGAATTCACCGACTTAAGGTAGGACCATTGGGTTCTCTGATCAGGTCATCGGGATTTTATCGAATTAAGGCTAAGCGTTTAAAAACTTTCGTCAGTTTTTTATTTGAGGAGTATGATGGTGATATCAATAAGATGAAGAGAGGGAGGATAAATAACTTAAGGGAGAAACTCCTTGGAGTGGATGGAATCGGACCGGAGACAGCCGACAGCATCCTCCTCTATGGCCTTCAAAAACCAATATTCGTAGTGGACGCCTATACGAGACGCATTCTTTCAAGACATGGTATCGTTTCTGAAAAGGCATCCTATGAAGAGGTTCAGTCGCTCTTTATGGACCATCTTCCTCATGATGAGAGGCTGTTCAACGAATATCATGCTTTGCTCGTCCATCTCGGCAAGAACGTATGTAAAAAGAAGCCCGAATGTGAGAGATGTCCCATTAGGGGCATAGGGCATAATGTTGTAGCGCCCTCATTTACTGAGGGCGCTAATGGGTGACGCCGGCAATGAATGCCGACGCTACAAATATTTCAACTTTCTTTATGGGAAACTACTGGGAAAAAGAGATTCGGAGTTTGATGGGAAAGGCGATCCACCGTTATGGAATGATCCAGGATGGAGACCGCATTCTGGTGGGTGTTTCCGGTGGGAAAGACAGCTTAACCCTACTGACACTTCTATCTGAACGCGCCAAACGAGTTCCGCTTCACTATGAACTACTTGCGGTCCACGTGGACCTCGGGTTCCAATCCAATGGAGCGGAGTTGCTGACAGAGTTCTTCGAAGCCCAAAAGATACCCTATCACATTGAGTACACCCGGATCGCAGCATTGGCCACTGGCCCTGAGAACCGCGAAAATCCGTGCTTTCTCTGTTCGTGGGAGAGAAGAAAACGGATATTTTATCTGGCACAACGGTTTGGATGTAACAAGATCGCCTTTGGGCATCATAAAGACGATATCATCGAAACCCTCCTGCTGAACATATTCTACAGTGCAGAGATCAGCACCATGCTTCCCTTGCAGGCCCTGTTTAAGGGAAAGATGACTCTCATTCGACCGCTTGCCTTGATCGAGGAGAGGAAGATTGAGCGGTTTGCGAAAGAGAAGGGTCTTCCTTACTTTCCATGTGAATGTCCTGCTTCCGGACAGTCAAAAAGAAAAAGGGTTAAGGAGTTGATCCGCGCACTGGAGCAAGAGAATCGTCTCGTCAAAGGAAACATCTTCCGGTCACTCTCGAATATTAAGATGGACTATCTATTGTGGAAAAAGTAAGAATTTGATAATAATAATTTTAAACATATTGTTTAAAAGAGAATATCGTCGGAGAAGGGGAGAAACATGTGTAACGGGACTACGAGAAGGGAGTTTTTAAAACATTCGATCATCGGTAGTGTCGCATTGGGAGCCAGCACTGGGATCTTTGAACTGTCCTATGCTCAGGCGACCAATATTCGATTCAGCACCTGGCATACTCCTGTAGGACGGGAAACGAAGACCGTTTGGGAACCCATGCTTGAGGAATTCAAAAAAAGGAGCGGAGGTAAGATCACCTCTACCTTATATGCCGGAGCGGCATTAGGGAAGGGGCCAGAGCATTTTGATATTGTAGCCAAGGGCCTTTCGGACATGGGGTACTTTACAGCGACCTGGACACCGGGACGTTTTCCTCTTTCGGATGTTCTCTCTCTGGCTGCCTGGGTAGATGGAAAAGACCTGGCTACGGATATTGGAAATGCCATGTATGATCGGATTCTGAATCGGGAGTTCAAGGATGTAAAGATGATTGAACTGAATGGTTGCATTCAGTCTTTTTTGTGGACCCAAAAACCTGTTCGTTCTTTAGCCGATATCAAAGGGATGAAGATTAGGACTCCTGGTGGTCATCAAACCCATTATATCAAGGTTCTAGGGGCGGAACCGATTTTCATGCCATTACCCGATGTCTATCTCGCCATGGAGACCGGAACAGTGGATGGGCTGGTGACATGTCCACCGCTTGTTATAGGAGCCAAACTTTATGAAGTGGCCAAACATGGTGTGGTGGCAACCTTTGGATGTGTCACTGAAGGCGTAATCATGAACCTTGAGAGTTGGAAGAAGGTCCCGGAGGCCCAAAAGAAGATTATTGAGTCGGTGAGCCGCAATCCTTTCAAAACCACCGGAGGGCTGAACCGTGACGCTTACAAGGTGATGATGAAAGAGATCACTGACAAAGGCGTGACCCTTTATGATCTTCCTTCAACCGAAACGGAGAAATGGTACGAAGGCTTTCGGGAGGTGACGAGGAAGTGGGTGGCTGATCTCGAGGGCAAGGGGCTTCCGGCCAAAGAGGTTGTAAAGATGTATAACCAGGAATGTGAAAAGAGAGGGGTCAAGGTGGTTGCCTTTCCGCGCGAGTGGGCTTAAAGATTAAAATAGTGAATCAGTGAACAGAGGAAAGGGGCGACAAGGAGGTCGCCCTTTCTCTATTATTATCGGTCTCCCAACCTCTCACTTAACCCCTCCCTACCTCCCCTTAATTTAAGGGGAGGCGAGGTGGGGTTAGGGGGATGAGTGGGAGATATCATTATCTGCAGCGGAAGATCAAT
>VGSD01000376.1 GCA_016875155.1 Deltaproteobacteria bacterium
ACCGCTCCATAAATAAGTACAGCCCATCTGGTTGATGCCTATTTTGGGATTGAAGGGAGGAAAATCCAACCCCCTTCAAAACATCCTCGCTTACTACGACTTCCACGACTGGCCAATCTCCTAAAACCGACCGAGGGAGATTAGCCAGTCAAGGCAGCCTCCATACCAAATATCATCTCTGCCATACGGAGCCTTCTTCCAGGACTGAGCACTGGTTATTCTTCAGCGGCCCCGCTAATGAGGGTAGACAGCTTCGAAGTCTCTCTTGTGTATGAAACACTTCCTTGGCAAATTTCCTCTGGGAGTCTAACACCTTCTTGAAGAAGGGATCTTTTTCCTCAAACTTCGCAAGCACCTTCTTTGCAGACGCAATAAATGCAGGCGCATAATCCGGTGGGGCATCAAACATCTTGACTCCCTTTTCCGTTGTGAGCACTTTAAGGGATTTAGCGTTTTGTTCTATAAAGTACAGAATGGCCTCAAATATCGACGTTGTCGTCGCTACCTCTACGATCGCCTGGAGGTCTGGGGGTAACTCACGCCATTTCTTCCCATTGATGACGATGTCCGATATGTCAATCGCCTGGTGGAGACCCTGGATGGAGTAATACTTAAAAATGTCATAAAGGCCTAACTTAAGATCGGCGGTAGGGTTGATCCACTCAACGCCGTCAACAAGGCCTCTATGTGCGGCCTCCATGACTTCTGATCCCGGCAAGCTCGATGGTAATCCACCCATATCCCTAAGGACGTCGCTTGGCAGACCAGCAGAGATGCGGAAGCGTAGTTTGGTGTACTCCTTCACCGATGTGACCGGCTTCTTGAACCACCCAAAGGCTTCCGGTCCATCTGGTGCATACAGAAATGCCATCACGTCCATCTTTAGCACTTTCTGATAAAATTCCAGGTAGAGCTCTCGCCCTCCTCCCCGGAGGTACCATGCCAGTTGGCCCATTTGGTCCAGCCCACTCCCGGAACCACCCAGTGGAGAACTAAAGAGACCGGCAGCCGGATGTTTGCCAGTAGCGTAATGAGTCCACTGCTGTCCGGCATCTATGACTCCCTTATTGGCAGCATCCAGTATTTCGAAGGCTTTCACCACAGCTCCACCAGGGAGCACCTCTATCTTCAGCCTTCCTCCGGACATCTTATCAACATTTGATGCAAATTTCCCCAATAATTCCATATGCGGGTCTCCGGCGGGGACAGCGCTTTGTAACTTCCATTTGAACTGCGCCTCTGCCAAGTTCCCTCCTGCCAGCAAAACCGCTACCACTATCAGTCCAATTAGTACTACTCCGACAAATATGTTTGATTTTTAGGATAAGATTTGATATAATGTTTTCATGGAAAAGCAAATTCACCTTCAGGACATTGGAGAATACTTGGTTCCCTATGGTCGTTATTTCCATCGATCGGAGGCTCGGGATCTGGCACAATGTTATGTTGTCGGGTTGATGATGGATGGAGAGCGCAAGTCGGTTGAACCGATGTCGGAACGGGTTAATGGTTCTGAAAGAGGGATGCAGCGTTTGCTGACCGATGTGGTCTGGGATGAGGCTGGGGCCATGAGAGAGTACCGGCAGCAGATGCTGGCGGAGACGAGAGATCCCGAAGGGGTTCTTGTTGTAGACGACTCCGGTTTCCCGAAAAAGGGGAAACATAGCGTCTGTGTATCGAGACAATACTGTGGAGCTCGGGGGAAAGTTGACAATTGCCAGGTGGGAGTAAGTCTGACCTATGTGGGGCAAGAAGTCTCCTGGCCCTATGCGATGGATTTGTTCATTCCGGAGAGTTGGGATGATCTGAATGATCCTGAATGCAGGCTGATGCGGCTCAAGACGCATATGCCCGATTGGGCGCGGTATCGAGAGAAGTGGAAGATCGCACTTGAGCAGATTGATCTTGCCCGTGCAGAGGGGGTTCCACATCGGGCGGTGGTTTCGGACGGGTGGTATGGAAATATTCCGGAGTTTCGTCGGGGACTGGAGCAACGTGGGGAGCGCTACGTGGTAGGAATCTACTCTAATACGGAGGTGTTCACGGAGTCTCCCGTATTTGAAGTGCCTGAGCCGAAAAAGCGGAAACGGGGAAGGCCGGCGAAACGGCCGAAACTGATCGAGACCCATCCGAGACCGATCAAGGTGTCCGAGTTGGGTAAAGCCGTGGAAGAGGGGGCCTGGGAGCATCTGGAACTGAGGCGAGATAGTCGAGACAAGCCCCTGATTGCGGAGGCGGTATCCCGACGAGTGTGGCCTGCCAACGGCTATCGGCAAGGCGCTCGGCATGAAGAAGTATGGCTGATTATTGAGCGACGCTGGCAGCAAGAAAAAGGAGTATACGAATTGCATTACTTTTTCAGTAATATGCCCCAGACGATGCCTACGATTGAGATCGTTCGCTTTCTCCACGAGAAGTTCTGGATTGAGCATGGATATCAGCAGTTGAAGGAAGAGCTGGGGCTGGACCACCATGAGGGGAGATCCTGGCCTGGGTGGCATCGTCATGTGTTTTTGGTTTTTCTGGCATTTGGGTACTTCATCAAAACGCGTCTTCAGGAAAAAAAACAACAGCAGCAGATCCTTTGGGAGAACCGGTTGCGATTCCGGACACAGGAGCAAGGGTATTCGTATTGAAGGATTCTTCCATAGAATCTTGGAAGAATCGTCCCTGTTCAATGCGATCTTCAGAGCGTTGGCGGAGAAAACAACGAGCCATAAAGATGCCCTCACTCCCTGACATACGCCATGAAATATCAAAATGCTTAGTGCGAATGTTGACATGATATATACTCTATATTTGTCGGAGTAGTATTAGTTTTCTCATGGTTTTTCCTCCTTTGTTCGTAAAAATGATGTCATCTATTTTTCTCTCCGGCCTCATCTTTTTTCCCATCACCTCCTTTCCACTTAAAACCCCTCCCTGAGACAAGACTCCTTGTCTCTGAATCAGGGCTCCAAATGGCCCTTGTCCATTTAGAGCCTATCCGCAAATTACTTACCCCCCTTCGGTAAACGGGGGTTAGGGGGGATTTAAGACCACAATCCTGGGAAAATCCCCCTAAATCCCCCTTTTTCAAGGGGGACTGTGTAAGCCGCAATGATTTACGGATAACTTCACTACGCCTCTTCCGGGACTTCGCCCGGAATCCCGCTTGCAGTGGGACTTCGGGGTAGCAGTTTTTCCTTTGTTGGGTCGGCGGCCCCGCCCGCCCTACGTTTGGAGACCCATGACTTCATATCGAAAAACTTTTGTCGGTATCAGTTCCCTAAGCGCCTTAATCCTTCCCCCACTTCTTGAAATAGTCTCCAAAGAGTTCCTCGTCAGGCGGAATGTATTCCTCTACAGGCACCGAAAGCCATGTGTAGTTGAGGAAATTCCTGTAGTTGATATTCTCGCTGATCATATTGCCTGCCCACGTCCCACAGCCCAGGCTCTCCGTCCAGATCTGTCCATTGTACCAGCTTCCTGTGTTGACAAGGCAGTGGGGCATGTTGCACTCCACACGACCGACCTTGGCGCGGATCGCCAGCTCCTCCATGCGGTCCTGCCGGTTGCTGTGGAGAGAGACCGAATGGCCTATTCCCGAGAATTCCAGAATCTTCTCCAATCGGTTGAGCATCTCCTCGAAGTCATGCCATTTCCACACGGTCAACACAAGAC
>VGSD01000377.1 GCA_016875155.1 Deltaproteobacteria bacterium
ATCTCTTTCCTCCTATTCTCCAGACGGGTTTCCCTCTCCAGGATTTCCTGTTGAAGTCGACTCTCTTCCTCAAGGGCCTGACGGCATCTCTCCTCCTCTTCTTCGATCTTCTTCTCTAACTCCCTGATTTCCCGTCTTCTTTCGAGGATGCCAAGGCCCTGATCACGGCTTCCTCCGGAGATCACTCCTGTCCGTTCGACCACCTCCCCATTGAGAGTGACGAGGGTTTGAAAGGGTCCCTCTTTCTTGATCCAGTCGAGCGCCTTCTCCAAATGGTCAACCACGCCTACATCTCCGATCAGAAATTCTGCGATGTCAGAAAACCCCTCCTTCACTTTAACAAATCGCATCAGAGGCATGGGTTGATCTTCGAACTCCGATGGCGAAGATTGCTCTGGATCTTTTTTAGCGCTCACTCCAACAGGAATGAAACTTCCACGACCCAATGACTCCTGTTTGAGGAATTCGATGGCGTTTATCGCTTCTCCCTCATCTACAACCATCAGGTATTGCAACCGCTCCCCCAGGACAGCTTCAAGAGGAATCTCGTAGGGAGGTTCAGGGTCCAGGATATCGGCGGCCACACCAATGATCCGGTCCCATCTCTCCTGCTCCTCCCTCTTCCTGAGGAGAAGGGATTTTACTCCCTTCTCAAACCCCTCAAAATTTTCCTGAAGTTCTTTCAAGGAAAGATACCGGGATCGGTTCTGTCTCAGTTTCTCATCCCACTCGAATCGTTCGGATTGCCTGGCCCGAAAGGTCTCCCTCACGCCGTCGAGTTCGCCCGTCCACTTCTCCTTCTCCTCCTGGAGTGCGGTCTGAATCGAGAGATTGACCTCTTTCTCTTTCCCGACTCTCAATAAGGTCTCTTCCAGGCCGGAAAGCCCCTCCCTCACCTCCTCGGACTCTCGGATATGGGAGCGAATCCGTTTCTGAAGATCATCGCCTCTCTCCTCAAGATGCGATTGACGGTTTCTGAGCGAGGTGAGTCGGGTCAGCGTATCGATCAATCTCCCTTTTTCCATCTCCAACTGATCTGAAACGTCCTGAAAGGTTCCCCTGAACTCGTTGTAAAGAATCTCCCATTCCTTTACGATCTCTGCATTCTCAAGGCTCCCCTGCTCCAGTTCCTTCCGGGTCTGTTCCATCCGTCTTCGATCTCTGCGAGTCTCCCTGATGGACTGGAGTCCCCTTCTGACTTCCTCTAACATCAAGGTTTCCTGTCTCTGAAGGCCCTCTTTCTCACGCCTGAAGAACTCAACTTCGTTCTCTATCTTCTGAATCCTCTGATTCAGATCGTAAAGTTCTTGCTGGAGCCCTCGGAGCCTCTCTTCTTCCTCCAGGCTTCTCAGCCTCATTCCTTCGACCGATGCCTCTCTCTCCGCCATCTGAGCAGAGATGACCGCTTCTCTCTCGCGTAGGGCCTTGAGATAGCCTCTGGCTGTTTCCCCTTTCTCCGAAAGTTCGCCATACTCTTGAAGGGCAAAGCGGAGTTCAATCTCCCGGACTTCCTTTCGCATCGCCTTATACTCTTCTGCCCGCTTCACCTGCCGTTCGAGTGTGACGATCTGCCGTTTCACCTCTGAGATGATGTCCTGAATCCGCAGAAGGTTCTGCTGGGTCGCATCCATTTTCATGAGCGCCAGTCTTTTGCGTTCCTTATACTTTGCAATCCCTCCGGCCTCTTCGATCAAAAAACGCCGGTCCTGAGGGTTGGCATTGATGAGACCTTCCACCCGCCCCTGTTCCACGATGGAGTATCCATTCACGCCGATTCCTGTGTCGAGGAAGAGATCAATGATGTCCCTCAGACGGCAGGGAGTCCGGTTGATTAGGAACTCGCTCTCCCCGGATCGGAAGAGCCTGCGGGTAATGGTGATCTCACTGTATTCCTGATAATCTGCAGGAGCAGATCCATCCTCATTGGAGAAGGTGAGGCTTACCTCTGCCATTCCCAGGGGTTTTCTTCCGTCGGTCCCTCCGAAGATGACGTCCTCCATCAACTTTCCGCGCAGATGTTTGGCGCTTCGTTCCCCAATGGCCCAGAGGATCGCATCGACGACATTCGACTTCCCGCAGCCATTCGGGCCAACGATCGTTGTGATCCCTTCTGGAAAGGCGAGATGGAGCCGGTCCACAAACGATTTGAACCCGGTCATCTCCAAAGATCTGAGTTTCATCCTATCATCCCTGACAACTCAATTAACTAATTGTTGCGGATCAAGTCAAACACCAATATCCAAATTACAATAACCAGATAATCACCAAATTCCAATGACCGAAAGACCCCTCACCCCTGCCTACCGGTAGGCAGGCTTCCCCTCTCCCCTGAGGGGCGAGGGGAGTTTAATGATTGGTGCTTGGGAAATTGGTTATTATTTGGTTATTGGCCTGCCTGCGCGAAGCCGCTTCGGCGAAGGCAGGTGCTTGGTGATTGGTTATTTCATTCCGATATATTTCACTGCCTTCTTGAGCCTCTCGATCACTCTCTCCTTGCCCAGCACCTCCATCACCTCATCAATGGGCGGGCTGACTGTCCTTCCGGTCAACGCCACACGAAGGGGTTGGGCGATCTTGACCAAGGGTTCGTTACGCGATTCGGAGAGACGCTGGATCAGAAGGTGGTTGCTCTCTTTTTTTAGAGTCGTTTCCTTGGAAAGGGAACCGATGATCTCTGCGAAGAGAGACAGTGACTCGCCTATCAAAAACTTTTTGGCGGCGCTTTCTTCATAAACGATTTCGTCGCAGAAATAAAATTCTGAAAGCTCCGCCATCTCGACCAGAGTCTTCGACCTCTCTTTAAACGAGAGAACCGCTTTTTTCAAAAGATCGCGATCGCTGACCGAGTATCCCTTTGCTTCAATGAAAGGTAACACCTTTCCGGCCAGTTCATCCAATTCCATTCTCTTGATATACTGTGAATTGAGCCAGTCCAACTTTCCCGGATTGATGGCCGCAGCCGCCTTGCCCACAGCCTCGAGCGTAAACTTTTCGATCAACTCCTTTAGAGTAAACTCTTCCTGATCGCCATAGGACCATCCCAGGCGTACAAGATAGTTCACCACAGCCTGGGGAAGGTAGCCCATCGTCTGATACTCCATCACTGACTGGGCTCCGTGTCGCTTAGAAAGTTTCTTCTTATCCGGACCGAGGATCATCGGGACGTGGCCGAACTTCGGCAAGGGATATCCCAGGGACTGGTAGATCTGGATCTGCCGGGGAGTATTATTGAGGTGGTCATTTCCCCGGATGACATGCGTGATGGCCATAGTCACATCATCCACCACCACGGAGAAATTGTATGTTGGAAATCCGTCACTTCTCAGGATGATGAGATCATCCAGTTCGCTATTGTCAAATTCCACCCTTCCCTGAATGAGATCCTCAACCACAGTCTTCCCCTCATCCGGAGAAAAGAACCGGATGGCAAAGGGCCCATCCGAAGGGGCGGTTTTTCGATGAAGGCAGGTCCTGTCATATTTGGGTTTGAGCCCTGCCTTCATGGCTGCTTCCCGCTTGGCTTCCAGTTCCTCCGGCAGACAGAAACACCGGTAAGCCTTTCCCTTGGCCACCAGTTGATTCGCCATCTCCTGATAGAGAGAGGTCCTCTCGGTCTGATAAAATGGACCTTCGTCCCAATCCAATCCCAGCCAGGTCATT
>VGSD01000378.1 GCA_016875155.1 Deltaproteobacteria bacterium
AAGTAATCGATTTGGGGATTGATATTCCATCGAACAAGTTCGTCGAGGCCATCCGGCAGCATCAACCGCAGGTCGTCGCCATGTCTGCGCTACTGACCACCACGATGAAGGAAATTCAAAGTGCAATCCAAGTCATTGACCAGGCAGGCCTTAGAAAACAGGTCAAGACGATTGTTGGAGGAGCTCCCGTTACGGAAAAGTTCGCCAGGGAGATCGGCGCCGATGGATACGCTCCGGATGCGGCTTCCGCCGTCGATTTAGTAAAATCCCTGCTGGCAGAATAACGGGGTGAAAAATTCTAAAAAAAAGGAGGAGAAGACAATGAAAAAAACAAGAAGAGATTTCCTTAAGACAACGGGGGCAATGGCCATCGGAGCGGGGGTGGTCATGGCCGGTGCCAAACCGGTTCGAGCGCAGGCGAAAACAGTCAGGTGGAGAATGGCCACGTCCTGGCCGACAGGAATTCCTCTTTACACCGACATGGCAAAGGTATTGCCTGATGTCGTTCAGAAAATAAGCGGAGGCCGGTTTATCATCGATACTTTTCCGGCCGGAGCGATTGCCCCGGCCCTTGAGATCACAGATGCTGTCCGAAGGGGGGTTTGTCAGATCGGACATCTCTGGCCGGGGTATGATATCGGCGTTCATCCCGCATCATGCCTCATCGGAGGGTTTGCCGGAAGCCCGAACTCTGAAGTCATGATTCACTGGATGTATCAGAGCGATGGATATAAGCTCTGGCAGGAATTTCGAAAGGATAAATTTAATGTTGTTGCCTTCCCCGGCGGGCTTCGTCCGACAGAAGTGTTTGCACATTCTCATAAGATTATCCGTACCCTGGCAGACCTGAAAGGGGTCAAGTTCAGAACCGTGGGCGCATGGGCTGATATTCTTCCCAAGCTGGGAGCTTCCGTCGTGACACTTCCCGGAGGGGAAGTCCTTCCGGCTTTGGAAAGAAAAGTGATCGATGCGACGGAGTGGGCTTGCCCGGGCGAGAACCTGCCGATGGGCTTTCATGAAATTGCCAAATATATCATCATCCCCGGAGTGCACCAGCCTTCTGCCCCCTTTGAATATGTGATCAACCCGAAGGCGTGGGACGAGTTGCCCGAAGATTTCAAAGCCATGATCGAAACAGCCGCAAAAATCACAACGCTTGAATCCTGGACCAAGATAGGGGCGCTCGATATGGGAGCCATGGAGGTATTTAAGAAACGTGGCAATGTTATCATTGAGCTTGCTCCCGAAGTTCAGGCAGCGGCCTATAAACTGGGACGCGAGTGGGCGGACCAGCAGGTGGCTGCAGCCAAAGACACCTGGTTTAAAAGAATTCTGGACTCCCAGAGGAAGTTTGAAGAAGGCTGGAAGACCGTTGAGAGAAACAGGATCATCACATATACTTAACAAAGAAAAAGGTGAGGGAGAAGTGGAGACCTCCCCTCACTTTTATTTACTTAGAAAATAATGTTCATAACCCCCCTTCATCCCCCCTTAGACTAAGGGGGGAATAGAGGGGGATTATGGATTTTCATGGTTCGTGGGAGGCCAGGCGGCCATGACAATTACTTAGAAAATAGCTTTAGACCTGAAACCTGTTCATCCTTCTCAGGTGGCAAACCCTTCATGGGGGGTGACCTGAAAAGACCAAAACACCAGGAGACTCATATTTGCCATGTTCTTGATTAAAACGATTGAATCGATTAGCGCCTGGTCCGGGAAAATGATTGCCTGGGTAATCATCCCCAATGTTCTCGCTTTGGTTTATGAAGTCATCGCCAGATATATTCTCAAAAGTCCGACGATCTGGTCCTACGAGGTCACCTATTTTCTTTACGGAACACATTTTTTAATTGGTGCGGCTTACACCTTGTCTACCAAAGGTCATATCAGAATCGAAGTGTTGAATGCCCATCTGTCTCCGCGCAAAAAAGCGATCGTAGATGTGTTAGGCTATTTGATCCTTTTCTTCCCCGTCATGATAGTCCTCATCTATGCTGGTGCCCAATTTACGATTCAGTCTTGGGAAATGGGGGAAAAATCGGGAGTGAGCCCCTGGAGACCCCACCTCTACCCATACAAAGGGATATTGCTGATCAGTTTCTTTTTGCTTTTTCTTCAGGGGTTAGCGGAGTTCATCCAAAATTTAATCATACTGTTCAAGGGTGAGAAGGAATGAGTTCAGACTACATACCTCTTTTGATGTTTCCGGCGATGCTTCTCAGTCTGTTCGCTGGGTTTCCTGTCGCATTTTCTTTGATGGGCATCGGTCTTTTATTCGGGATCATCGGCTTTGAGTGGAGTATCTTTCCAATGTTGATCCGCCGTATCTATGCGGTGGCCGACAACTATGTCCTCGCCGCAGTTCCTCTTTTTATTTTTATGGGAACCGTCCTCGAACGGTCAGGGATCGCTGGAAAACTATTTGATGCAATTAGTCTCTGGACAGGCCGTCTGAAAGGAGGCCTGGCCATCGCCGCCGTGCTCATGTGCACGATTATCGCCGCATGCACGGGTATCATCGGAGCTTCGGAAGTCATGGTGGGAGTGATGGTGATTCCGGTGATGCTCAAAAGGAACTATCAACATGCCCTCATCTGCGGCACCATTTGCGCCGGGGGCTCCCTGGGCACCCTCATCCCTCCCAGCGTTGTCACCGTGGTCTACGGACCTGCTGCCGGCATTTCCGTAGGTCGGCTTTTAATTGCCAGCATTTTCCCGGGCCTGCTCCTATCCTCCCTGTACATCATCTATATTGCCCTAAGATCTTCCATCAATCCTTTATTGGCCCCGGCGATCCCCTCCGGAGAACTTCAAAAACCCATGAAAGAAAAGCTCTTCATCACCGCAACGGCTTTAGTGCCCCCTCTGTTGCTCATCTTTGCGGTGATGGGCAGCATCATTCTCGGATTAGCAGCCCCTACGGAAGCGGCTGCCCTCGGGGCCTTCGGGGCCTTGATCTTAACGGCCGCTTACGGCAAGCTGACCATGCAAGCGCTCAAGGAAACCGTCCTTCAAACCCTGAGAATTTCAAGCATGATGATGTTGATTCTCGCGGGTGGATTTATGTTCAGCGGAGTATTTTTAGGCATGGGCGGAGGAGCGATCACAGAAAAAATTCTAATGGGTTTGCCATTCGGTCGCATTGGCATCTTAACCCTTTTTCTTCTGATCGCTTTTCTCTCCGGCTTTGTCCTTGACTGGGCAAGTATCCTGCTCATTTTTATCCCAATTTTTTCGCCTATCATTGATAAATTGGGGTTTGATCCCATCTGGTTTGGAATCCTTTTCATCATGATGATCCAGACCTCCTATCTGTCTCCTCCCATGGCGCCGGCCATATTTTATCTGAAATCGATCGTCCCCCCGGAGGTCACGATGAAGGAGATGTTCCAAGGGGTTGTCCCTTTCCTGATCCTTCAGCTTATCGGGATTCTAATAACAGCATTGTTCCCCCCGATTGCCCTGTGGCTGCCCTCAAAATTGATTGGATGGTAAATAAAATGATAAGGAGGTCTCGCTGATGACGACCCATAAAGAACGCATGCTCAAGGCGGCTCGAGGAGAACGGGCGGACCGGCTCCCGTGGGTCCCCCGGATTGACCTCTGGCACAATTCCAATTCGATGCGTGGCGCCC
>VGSD01000379.1 GCA_016875155.1 Deltaproteobacteria bacterium
TTATGAATGTGACGATCCGGCCTTGGGGAAAAAGTGATCTTACGGCTATCCAGGGAATTACCTGGCAGTCCTGGGTCTCCACCTATTCAAGCTTCATTCCCGAAAGCGACCTCAAGTCCTATTTTGATATTCACTATTCCGAACAGTCATTACTCAATATGTTCGATCATCCTTTGATGCAGGGGTATATTGCGGAGTCAGAGGGTCGCATCACCGGATTTATTCGCCTTGTCTTCAACCAGGATGAGAACCGTATCTACTTTCCTTCCCTTCATATTATTAGGGAATTCCAGGGACAAGGAATGGGAACGAAACTCATTGAAGCGGCAGAAGGATATGCCACTAATAAAGGCCTTAAAGAACTTTGGGTTGGTGTGATCGTAAGAAACAGGAAGGCCTTCCCTTTCTACAGAAAGATAGGGTTTATCTTCGTTAAAGAAGAACCCTTCACCATGGGGAAGACGACCGTTAGCCATCTCATCGGATTAAAAAAAATAGGGATGAGCCCACCTCTAAGCCAAAAAGCTTGGGTGGCTTTTGATAGAAGCAAAAACCTTTCCAGACTTTGTCTTGATCTTCTTTCAGCACAGAAAAAAACATGGCAGGATCTTCAAAAAGGTTATGAATTGCTCAAGCAAATACAGGAAAGGACTTTGTCCTGCAGCGGGTTTTCCGTCCGGCCCCAGTATAACCCCGGAAGGATCAGGAGCAGTATGGCTGAAGTGAGTCGGGAAAAGATAGATGAGCGGCCATGTTTTCTCTGCCTGGGTCATCTCCCCGAAAGCCAGAAAGGAATCCTTTATAAAAACGACTTCTTGATTCTCTGTAATCCGATGCCCGTCTTTCATTCGCACTTCACCATCTCCCATTTAGACCATCGTCACCAGGCCATTGCCGAACATATCGGAGCGTTCCTCCAGTTAGCTGCGGATCATGGAAAAGGCTGGATAGTCCTTTATAATGGACCGAGATGCGGCGCCTCCGCACCGGATCACCTCCATTTTCAGATTGCGCCTTCGGGACAGATGCCCATCGAGAGAGAAATCCTGGAGAAAAAGAGGCTCCTGCTGGTGAAACAGGTGGAGGGTGTTTTGCTTTATCGCATCAGAGATCTGGGGCGCGAAGTTATCCTTCTGGAGGGAGAAGAATCGTCAGCAGTAGAAAGCGCTTTTAAAAAATATCTAAATGGCCTGAAAAAGGTTCTCAAGATAGATATAGAACCCATGATCAATATCATTGGTTTATATCAAGGAACGAAATTCCACCTTTTGATCTTTCCACGCCAGAAACACCGCCCCGAAGCTTTTTTTAAAACAGGAGAGGAAAAGATGGTGGTCAGCCCCGGAGTGATTGACATGGGCGGTCTTCTCATTACCCCTATGGAAAGGGATTTTAAGCGTCTGAACCAATCGGTTGTGGAATCCATCTACAAAGAAGTCTCACTGGAAGGAATCATGGTGGAGAAAGCTCTCGTTGCCATGGGATGACTTTCAGTTATTTCTTTTCATCGGCCAACTTCAGATACCGCACCAATCCGGCGCCCCCTGAAATCAATCCTCCAAAGAGAATGAATCCAAGAAAAAATAGTTTTGCCTCTCCAGCTACCCCAAGGCAGGCTGTGCCCGCTCCTCCTCCTATGAGAAAACCGATCGGAACAGTAAGTGAGACAGCCACATTCTTCATATGAGGAGATCCCACTTTTGCAAGAGCGGCAAATCCTGCGGGGAAGAAAGCCGTGGAGAGGATGGGCTGCAGGAAGATGATTGGGATGATCCATGGTACGGGTACGACTCCGAGCATTGCTGTGGCTATGCCAGCAGTCAAAAAGACAACTTTCAAGGTCTTCTTTGCGCCCAACCGATCTGTCATCCATCCTGCGAGAAAGGCAGTGGCCACCGGCGCTATCCTTGAAAGGGCAAGCAAGGTGTTAGCCCAGGTTCGATCCATCCCTTTCTCCGAAACCAGATAGAGGGGAACCATCGAATAGATGGCGAAACTCGATCCCACGCCAAAAGAGAAGAAAGCCACCATCAGCAGAAAGGAAGGCTCTTTCAAGATGCTCTTTAGAGTTCTTAAATCAGGAGCTGCACCGTAGAAATCCCCTCCTTTTCCCTTAAGGACAAAAATGCCCCCTGCCACGAAAGAGGCAACCCCTACGACCGCCAATATCCCCTGCCATGAACACCACCCTAAGAGAACCTCCGTTAAAATAGGGGCAACGACAAAACCAAGATTGGGCGCCATTTCATGGAGGGCAAGAGCCTTCCCCCAATGACGTTGACTAACTAAACTCGTTAAGGTTGAAATCCCCGAGGGAAGATAAAACCCCGCTGCCAACCCCATCAGGATAAGCCCGAACCGGATCCCCCAGAGGGAACGGGTCGCACTGATTAATAAAAGAGCTCCACCCAATGCAAATGAAGAGAGAATGATTGTTCTTCTGTGTTTGAAGCGGGAAGAGATAAAACCAGAGAGGAGTAATCCCATACAATATCCCAGTGTGATGAGAAAAAAGAAAGACCCTGCCTCATCATGTCCTATCTTCAGATCTTCTTTCACCGTGGGCATCAGAGGAGAAAGAATAATCCTCGAAAGAAAGTTGATGAGGAAGATTCCAACGAGAAAGAGGGGCGGCCCAACCTGAGAAAGGAAGGAATCCTCTTTGGGATGGTTCATTTTGCTATCTCCAATCCGAGGAATTGGTCAATGATTCGGACGAACATCTCCACTCCAAAGGGCAGGACTTCTTCATCAATATCGAAAAGGCTGCTGTGATAGGGGTGAATGATCCCTTTTTCTTCATTTCGAATCCCCAGCCGAAAGAAAGCCCCTGGGACTTTCTCCAAAAAGTAGGCAAAGTCCTCCCCTCCCATGGATGGTTTTACAATCTCCACATTCTCCTCCCCTATTCCTTTGGAACAGGCTGAAGCAACGAGCTTGGACATCGCTGGATCGTTAAGCAAAACAGGATACCCATATTCAAAGTCAAATCGGCAATCAACACCAAAAGATTGAGCGACCCCTTGGGTCACCTGCTCAAGCCTTGTTTTCAATTCCTCTCTGATCTGAGGGGTCAGGGAGCGAACCGTTCCCCACAATTCCACTTCGTCGGGAATGATATTGTTCGCTGTCCCGCCGCTGACCTTTCCGATGGTGATCACACCGCTCTCCAAGGGATTGATATTTCGACTCACGATGGAATGGATCTGTGTGATGAGGTGGCCCGTAGCGATAATGGGATCTTTTGTGAGATGGGGCATAGCCGCATGCCCTCCTTTGCCTATCATCTTAATAATGAACTTGTCTGCAGCCGCAAGGCCCTCTCGCTCATAGACCCCCACTTTCCCCACGGGAAAAAGTGGAAAGACATGGGCTGCAAAGGCTGCATCCACCTTCGGGTTCTCCAACACCCCCTCTTCGACCATCACCCTTCCGCCTCCACCTCCTTCTTCAGCCGGCTGGAAAACCCATTTGATATTTCCCCTTACCTGTTCGGGAATCGCAGAGAAGAATTTTGCCACTCCCAGGAGGATGGTCACATGGGCATCGTGACCACAGGCATGCATCTTTCCCTTGATTTTAGAAGCATAGGGAACCTTATTAGCCTCCTCCATCGGAAGCGCATCCATATCG
>VGSD01000380.1 GCA_016875155.1 Deltaproteobacteria bacterium
TGTTTAGGATTCCCAATTCTCGAGCAATCGCTTGGGCGGTGAGGGGATGATCGCCGGTGATCATGACAGGCTTAATCCCTGCCTCTTTGCAAACTTGAACCGCTCCTTTGGCCTCGGACCGGGGCGGATCGATCATTCCCACCAACCCGAGAAAAATCATTTCCTTTTCGGCACTCTCTAGATTGGCATTTGGCTTTTGAGCCACTGCAAGCACACGCAGGGCCTCACCGGCCATTTGCCTTGCAGACAGGAGAATCGTCTCTTTCTCCGATGTACTAAGAGAAACCTCACCTTTTTCGGTTAGCTGTCCTGTGCAGGAGTTGAGAATAACCTCCGGTGCTCCCTTCGAATAAGCGACTAAACCCTCTGGTGATTCATTTAGCGTGGTCATTCGTTTTGTCTCAGAGGTGAAGGGAATTTCGTTCACACGTGGAAACTGTCCCTCCAGTTCGTTTCTGTGGAGACTGGCTTTCGCTGCAACCACCACAAGCGCCCCTTCTGTAGGATCGCCTTTAACATGCCAATGCCCACTCTCTCCCTCTCGGGTCAGATGAGCATCCGAAGCAAGGACACCAGCCCTTAGAAGTGAGTTCAACTGTGAAAATGGTTGAATTGCAGAGCCATTGTTTAAGAATTGTCCGTGAGGCTCATAGCCTGACCCAGAAACTTCTAACATTTTGCCGGCCACAAATATCTTACGGATGGTCATTTCATCTTTCGTGAGTGTTCCGGTTTTATCTGAGCAGATCACAGAGGTACACCCTAAAGTTTCAACCGCCGGCAGACGCCTGATGAGGGCATTCCGTTTAACCATCCGCTGCACGCCAATCGCAAGCGAAATGGTAACCACAGCGGGCAATGCCTCGGGGACCACGGCCACAGCTAAGGCAATTCCGAAGATCAACATTTCCAGAAGAGGTTGCCCACGGAAAAAACCAAGGGCAACGATCAAAAGGACAACCACAATCGCTGCCCGAGCAAGAAGATGGCCAACCCTGTCGAGGTTCTGCTGGAGAGGCGTCTTACCCGTTTCAACACCCTGAAGAAGTTTGGCGATCTTTCCAAACTCGGTCTGCATCCCTGTAGCAACAACCACACTACGTCCCCGCCCATAGGTGACAACGGTTCCTGAATAGGCCATGTTCTTACGGTCGCCTATGGCCAATTCAGCGCCTTCCAAGGCGGCAGCCTGTTTCTCCACAGGAACAGATTCTCCGGTGAGAGGGGCTTCCTCGACCTGCAGGTTGACAGCCTCGATGAGCCTGCTATCTGCAGAGATCCGGTCGCCTGCTCTGAATAGAAGGATGTCTCCGGGGACGAGATCCCGTGCCGGAATATCTTCCTCCTCTCCATCACGAATCACGGTTGCCGTAGGAGCAGCCATTATTTTCAATGCCTCAAGAGCACGCTCAGCACGGTACTCCTGTATGAAACCCAGCAGTACGGCGAAAAGCATAATCACCGATATGGCAATGGCTTCGACCGTATGCCCGAGAAATACGGAGAGGAAGATTGCAATGATCAGGATGATAATCAGTATGTTTTTGAACTGTTCACCCAGCATGATCCAGGGTGAGATGCGGTGTGCCGCTTCCAGCTCGTTGAGCCCATATTCAGCCAGGCGCCGATTGGCTTCCGATTTACTCAAACCACGATTTTTATCACTTTTCAGTGTTGAGACCACTTCTTGGATGGTGATCTGATGCCAATGGTTCATCTCTTAGTCCCTTCCTGAAATAGAATCTTTAAATTATTGCGATAGCATACCATTCTCTTGATTCCAATCAAGTGAAGGTTATTTTTTGATTAACCAAAATCCCTTGTGCTAATTTTATTGATAACGATTGTTAATTCCCTATCAGGAAAGCCATGAAAGCATAGGAAGCGTTATCCGATGAGGGAAATGTTAAAGAATAGATGTGGGTGGGCGAAATATGGAGGTTACGAATCCCTGATCATTTAGAGCATGAATCCTAACTTTTATTACGCGAAATTCATGTATTGGAAGATAGGAATCCGACTGGTTTGAGAGAAAATGATCGTCCCATTCGGAAAAAAGTTGGTCACAACAAACTGATTGGAGTCCCGAGTAACTAAATGTCTCAGCACTAAAGGCAACGAGCAGAAAAATGGAAAAAGAAGCATGGAGGATTAGTTTAAACATGTAATTTTTTTAACTGATAAAATTGTTATTGTCAATTTAAGAGGGTTTTTAATCCTTTCACATTAAATATTATCTGGACATTACATAGATGGATTCCACCATTCGATCCAGGTTCCGTCCCGTCCGAACGTGATGCCTGTTGTTGATTCGATCTCTCTAATCCAGTCTCCGAGAAAGGAGGCGTGATGGATGATGAGCGGAGTGCTGTGTGCAGGCAGTATGTCTTCAAAGAACCGGTAGATGAATATAGTCCTATCCATATCCTGCATTATTTCTCCATCATCCCATGGCGTAGGCCGGATAAACCCATGATTTGCTCCCTCGTCTCTCCGGTAGAGGAGGTGATTTCCGAACTTGTCTTTGAGGCGGCGTAACGTTTGAACACACTTCACAATATCAGCGAGGGTGATCCCCTTACAAAAATATTGAAGCAACCGGTCGGAGAATGATTCAAAGCCAATCGAAGCAAACATGATCTTCACATCCAACCTCTGGGCCTGCAAAAGGATTTCCGAAAGGTCAGAGGCATGAGCATTAATATTATCCACCCGGCAAACCAGATTAATCTGCGAGAGGTTGATCTTATGATTGTCAACATCCTCAAGCAATCTACCGAGAGAACGAATAGGATATTCGTCTATGAGTTCAAATGGAATCTTTTTCCCATCGAGCTCAGGCAGCCCCTCAACCTGGGCGATTACCCTGTCGCGCTCCACAGGACCATAAAAACCCTTATCCCGCGAAACATCACAAAAAACACAACCCTCACTACGGACTTCAAAATTGGGAATACCCTTCTCCCTGACATCCACTGGGGGTGGCAGAATCACGGTCTGTGCCTTACTGGAATACGGACAACCGATCGCATTGAGAACTTGACCTAACCTGACTTCATGTTTCTTAAGGGTATCCGAAAAAGTATAAAGATTCGACCAATCAACTTTAAGGAATATCTCCTTTGTCCATGGGTACTCAAGGAGTGGATCGCTGAGGCTCAGGTGCTCCGCTCTGAAGCCATCAACCGGTCCCTGAAAAGCAAGATCGACAGTGGATTTAAGTCCTCTGAACCGATTCGGATGAGAATCAGCCTCCGGCTCACCCTTATAATCCTGACAGGCCTGTGGCCCTCCCAGAATGGTGCTAAATCCTTCCTGTTTCAATTCACGGATCAGTTCGATGAGGTCCTTTCTTCCACAGAGATGCGTGAAGGCGACGACCCTTTTCTTCCCTGCATAATATTCATCTATGAAGCGGGACAGATTTTCTTTTGAGAAGTTTCTTTCGATTCCGACAACAATGGATGGGATGGAAAGTTTTCGTTGAAAAAAGGTCGTTGCCAGTTGAGCCCCAAGGATCCCGTGGGGCTCACCCGTATGGTGCGTGAAGATGATCATGCTTATACGATGTCACACGAAATGAAGAGTTTCAAGGTTATCAGAATATCAGGATATCAGG
>VGSD01000381.1 GCA_016875155.1 Deltaproteobacteria bacterium
GTGTTGTTGTCCCCAACATGGAGAGAGCCACTGGGATCCCCTTGGGTTTGATTCCTCTTGGCTTAACCTTCTCCACCATTCCGCAGATGGCACCTGCTGCATTCTCCAGAATCCGCCGCGTTAAGAAATTCAATCCCTGCATATCTGCAATGGAATGCATCATGGTAATATCTTTCGTCCCCACAAAAGGGCCAAAGGTCGCTCGACCTGAGGCGACTGTGGAGACGACCAGTTTGGGAACTCCTGCGGGTAACTTTCGCATGGCTGCTGTGGCGATCTCTGTGCCCTGGGCGCCTCCAATGGCAATCACGCCCTGAAACCGATTTTTATCAAAGAGCTCTTTGCAGAGGACTTCAGCTCCGCGCATCATATTGGAGATGCACTTCCCTTTGTCGCCTGTTTCTATCGCTTCGTTGAGGGGAATACCTCCACGAGAGGCAACTTCTCTCTGATTGATATCGGCTTTAACACGAGGAGGAGCGAGGATCCCGGTGTCCATGGTCAAGACCTGAAATCCCCTTCCCTCAATCCTTTTCTTGAGGAAGAGTGCCTCCTCTTCTTTTGTATCAAATGTTGCAATCAACAAGACGGTTCTTTTCATATGGGGTTTGTTCAAAATGTTAAAACGGTTCTACCTATTTCTTTTTTGCCCTTCAGTTCCTCAATCGCTTTATTTGCCTCAAGCCAGGGCATCTGTTTAGTGATTACAGGCTTGATCCTTCTCCTCTGCACCAGGTCGATCACTTCCAAGAGTTCCTGTTTGGTGGAAACCCGCGATCCGCAGAGGATCCATTCGTTATAGTGCATCTCCATTGGGTTGAGGGGATAGGGATTCAAAGGATCGTAACCGACGATGACGAGACGTCCTCTTCTTTTTAGACAGGATAAACTCCAGCTCATCGATTGAGCGGAACCCACATTTTCAATCACCACATCCACTCCTCTTCCCTGCGTGAGTTCCATCACCTTTTTCGACGAACCTTCTTGGGAGGAGTTGATCACGAAATCTGCACCCTGCTCATTCGCCAGTTGGAGAGGTTCCTCTCTTCGGGCAACAGCAAAGACCCTCGCTCCCACCAGTTTTGCAATCTGTATGGCATGGATTCCAAGTCCCCCAACCCCCAAGATCAGAACATCCTGGCCGGCTTTGACCTCTGCCATTGTTTTAAGAGCATGGTAGGAAGTGGCTAAAGCATCCGGAAGAATCGCCCATTCGTGCAAAGATAGGTCTTCAGGCACGGGACAAAAATTGTAGACAGGCATCTTGACATATTCGGCAAACCCTCCTGGTAATTCAAAACCCAAGCGCCTGATGGAGAAGCAGACATTTTCTCTTCCTGTCCGACACATCTCACAATCTTTGCACGAGACATAAAAATAGACGATCCCCTTCTGGCCGATGGAAATGTTCTTCACAGAGGACCCGACAGCTACCACCTCTCCAGCGATTTCATGACCGGGTGTATGAGGAAGAGTGACTATGGGAGGGGGGATCTTTCCAGAAACGATCTTGAGGTCGGTCCCACAGACGCCACAGGCTTTGACTCGAAGGACAATCTCTGAAGGACCGGGCACAGGGTCTTCCCTCTCCTCCAAAGACATTTCATGGTTATACTCTTTAAGCACCAAAGCCTTCATCCATTCTCCCCTTTTTCCCCGCCCCTTGATATGCCAAGGTTAAATGCACTTTTTTCAATAAATCCAAATTCAAATAAAATATTTTACTTAATCGGATAGTTTCCAAACTCATAAGCCGCATCGAATAAAGCACAAATCTTTTCAGGGTTGACATCCGGCTGGATATTATGTACGGGGGTAAAAACGAAACCGCCTCCAGGAGCAAGATCCTTCATTCTTCTTTTAACTTCTTCCCGGATATCAGCCACTGTTCCGTGGGGTAGAATCTCATGAGTGTCACAACCTCCACCCCAAAATGTCAATTTCTCTCCGAATTCTCTTTTAAGCCTACCCGTATCAGACATATTCTTGGCAGTCAGCTGAATGGGATTAAGAGCATCGATCCCGATTTCGAGGAAATCCGGAATGAACTTATAGACAGACCCGCAGGAATGAAGCACCAGCTTCGCTTGTGGGGCGCATTCCTTGATTTTAGCGTAAACCTCTTGCTGCCGGGGTTTAATCAGTTTTCGGTATACCTCCGGGGACATCAGCGGTCCGGATTGGGAACCCATGTCATCGTTAAAGGATACAGCCGTGATATATTTCCCGATGGGTTTCAACGTCGCCTCAGCTAGGGCGCTCCAATATTTCACAAATTTTTTTAAGAGCGCATTAATAAAATCTTCATTTAATAATAGATCCATATAAAAATTGGTATGACTTCGTAACCTGCACGGCATGTCAAATAAATCTCCCTTAAACCCGAATCCTCCGAAGACGATGGCATAATCCGTATCTTCATAGATTCTTTTCGCTTCCTCCTCTAATCCTTCTATTCGGAAGGGATCGTATGGATCGGGCCATTGATATTCTTCGAGTGTCTCAAGGGTAGCATTGCTCAAAGGATGCTCTACCATATGCCAGTAAAGACTGTCCGGGGCGTCATAATATTTAATACCCCATTCATCGATATAGTGATCTTTAGAAACCTCTTTCCAGGGTTTCCATTTCGGACCCACTGACCAGGTATCCCCATGAAGTTTGTCAATGACTTCCTTTGATATCTTAACCGACCTTTGAAATTGATCCACCAGTTTAATCTCTTCCTGAATGCCAAAATAATCTAACACTTTTTTATACGTCTCAAGATGCATGGATGTCATCGCCAATCCTCCAATATCGATTGGCACTCGATCTGCCTCTTGATGATTTAAAGCCATCTGGACTCTCTCGCGAGAAATCATTATATTCCCTCCTTTGTTTTAAGAGTTGCCGTCAACGCTGATCCTCCAACATTGTGCTCCACCTCGATCTTTTCTCGTGGGGCAACCGAAGATGGGCGGACCATCCGACGCTTATTCATGCAGTTTTCATTTTGTTCTCTTTAGCTTCGTACTGGCCATCTTAGCTGCAGACGCTGCGTTTGATGCATAGATGTCCGCCCCTATCTTATCTGCGAAAGCCTGATTGACCGGGGCACCGCCCACCATTACAATCGTCCGATCCCGTAAACCGACATCCTTTATGGCACGGATCGTTGTTTCCATAGCGGGCATTGTGGTGGTTAACAAAGCGCTTAGTCCTATGAAATCGGGTTGATGTTGTCTGATGGCTTCGACAAATTTTTCCGGAGGGACATTCACACCCAAGTCAACCACATGAAAACCCGCTCCTTCGAACAACATCCCCACCAGATTTTTCCCTATATCGTGAAGATCCCCTTTCACGGTTCCAAGGACGACCTTGCCCGCCGGTTCGACATCGGCTTCAACAAGGTGCGGCCTCAAGACCTCCAGGCCTCCATGCATGGCGCGCGCAGCAATCAGCATCTCGGGGATAAAGCATTCCTGGATTTCAAATCTGCGCCCCACTTCCTGCATGGCGTGAATCATCGCCGTGTTGAGAATATCACCGGGATCATAGCCAGACCCCAGCACCTGCGTGACTCCCTCTTTTACACCCTGTAAGTCCCCTTTGATCACACTATCGT
>VGSD01000382.1 GCA_016875155.1 Deltaproteobacteria bacterium
TCTTTCTGCCTCCTCCATCCCCCGGTTTATCCCTTATTCGAAGAGGTCAACAAGGAAGTCGGGGAGTTACTTCAGCCGTTCCCTCATGTAATCTTCCATGGCCTTTAACATCTCAACGATCTTTTCCACCTCTGCCTTAATCTTATTGACCTCCTCGAGAACCCGGTTTGCCCTCTTGAGGTCAAATTCGAGAGCGGATCGTACGGTCAGGGAAGCACGCAGTTCCGAATAGAGCGTATGGATCCGGTCGGTAACCTCTTCACGTTTTGGTTCCTCAGCGACTCGCTTGATCGTGGAAATCACTTTTGGCTCTGCGACATCCCAGGGTTTTTCGATCGATTCCTTATTCAAGGTGTTGGGAAATTTCTGTGCGACATTGTTGGTGAACTCATCTGTCATATCCGTTTCCTTTCATTCCGAAAATTTCTCCGATCAGGTTCTGTATGTCCTCTGCTCCTTTGGAGGATTGGGCAAAGAGAAAGATGGGCGTTCCCTGGCTGGTGGCCTCAGCTATCTTCGTGTCCTGCCGGATGACTGTGTCGATAAGGTACTTCTTGTAATGGGTCTCCAGGGCTTTCTTCGATCGCCTGCAAATCCGGTGGGACTCATTGTACCGGTTTAAAAAGATAAAGATGTTTTCAAAGACGAAAGAAAAATCCTCTTCAATGGTGGAGAGCGTCTCGAAGAGGATCTTGAGGCCATGGTAGGAGAGGAAATCAGCCAACACTGGGATAAGGAGGTCATTGGAGGCAAGAATCGCATTGAGGTTTAAGAGCCCGATGCTTGGAGAGGCATCCATCACGATGACATCGTAACTCTTCTCCATGGAGCTGAGCAGTCGCCTCAACCGGAACTCCCTCGAGTTCATTGAGAAGAGCGAAAGCTCCACAGGCGAGAGATTGAGATTCGACGGAATGATGTCGAGCGTAGGGAGATCTGTTTTGACGATCACCTTTTCGACATCCTCCTTTTCAACCAGGGCGTTGTAAAGGGTCTTGGGATACTGTTCGTTGTTGAGACCCAGGCATTGAGTGAGATGTCCCTGGGGGTCGAGGTCGATCAACAAGATCCGGAATCCCATCTGCGCGAGACGAAACCCATAAGAGGCGGAAAGACTGCTCTTTCCTGTACCCCCCTTGAAATTGAGGAAGAGCTGTTTGCGGACCGATGAGATGGGCGATGGGATGGAGAGGTAATTGCGATATTTCGCCACATCCTCTGGTTTGTAATAGCGTTCTTTTCGCTCGTTCCTCTTGGCCGGAGGCAGGATTCCCTGGGACTCTTTCTCGAGAAGTTCCTGCTTTGAAATTCCGAGGAGCCTGACAAATGCCTGCGGAGAATAGACCCTGTCCCCAAAAACCTGGGCTTTTTGTATAAGAGGAAGAGGTTGAGTCGCCATCGTTTTTTGTTTCAATTTTACCCCGTTAGAAAGTCCAGTTGCTTACAGCGGGAGTGAACCCCGTAAGACCTTTGGTCTCTTACGGGGTGAAAATAGAATTTCTTTAGTCGCAATCATATGTTATAGAATTATTTATTACCCTCCGGTTAGACCGTTGAAAGCCCTCTAACGGGGTTTACCTCGAAAGGGAGATGGATATTTGTGCTGCTGGTCTTTCGAGCATTCTATTCAAATGGTCCCTTGCCCATTTCCGGATATCCGGGTTGGAATCGGTCATCGCCTCCATCAACTGCTTCTCTCCTTCTTCGGGATAGAGGGTGACCAGGGAGAAGAGGGCGGCCTTTCTTACCTTGACATCCTCATCCTTTGACATCTCCATGAGGATAGGTAAAACCCCTTCAATCTGATTCCATCCCAGAAGAGTGGCCAGTTTCCGTCTCACCCAAGAGGAATCGTCGCTCAGAAACTGCATCAGAAGATTTAAATCCATTTTCTCCTTGAATTGAAACATCCCTTTTAAGGCGACCATCCTGACCCCTGGGTCAGTGTCCCTGAGATGTTTTTTCAGGAAGGGAGAGACGATTGGATTCCCAAAGGCGATCAGTGTGGAAAGGGCTTCAGCCCTCACTCTTGAATCGGGATCGGATAAAATCTCCTGAAGGAGAGGCATGGCGATAGAAAGATGGGACTGCTCGAGGTAATATTTTACAGCCAGAATTCTCACTTTTGGGTCGGGGTGTTTGAGGTCAGCTTTTGCCTGTTTCAGAATTTCTCTGGTTGTGTGAGTCTCGGGAGCCGGGTTTTTTAAAAAGGTGGAAGATCTTTTCGGTTTCTCTTCATCAGGGTAGGAACGTATTTGATCCGGAGGATCATCTTCCAATCCGGTTGATTTCAGATAGATTAATCGAAAACGGTCTTTCACAATGGCTTCCCTTATATGCCAAATTCCTTCTGAAGAACTCTTTCCTTGAAGGAGTCTTTGAATTCAAACTTTAACTGTTCGGAATATTTATCCAAGAGCATATCAAGAGCTTCCCTCACATAGACAGCCTGTGGAACCTTGGTTTTATCAGATAATTTCTTGAGGGCTTCTACCTGATCGCTATTGATATAAATCGTCCTGGCAACCTTTGTCTGAGACAAGTAAACCTCCCTGAAATAGTTTAAAACACAATACAATACAATATATATATTGTCAAGAGAAAATTTGGATTTTTAAAAATTAATTTTATATAATAATTACATTAAGTTATAAATAACATTTTAGGCATATCCCCTTCGCTGGCGTATGCTCTATATGTTGTGCTTCGTTAGTCGTATTAGACAATATATCTTGGGGTTACGCCATTCAAGGGGATACCCCTATAACATTTTAACAAATTTATGTCTTTTCATTATAATTCTTTATAATGGAAAATTGGTATGGAGGGACGAGAATACTCCCCATCCAACTCTCCTCCTTGAAGCGGGAAGGGGAGGAAGGTTATTTTAATCTATCCCGAACCAAGAAGACCACGCCTGCCTGCCCCGTACCATGTTAGGTTCGGGGCCTGCCGGTAGGCAGGGATTCTACCCGTGGAATTGGTCCTCTGGTACGGGATGTTTGCCCTTTGTGGGCATTTCTTGGGAACCACGAGCTTTGCCCGTGGGGCTCCATAAAATCGAATTAAATTGGTATCATCAGAGATTTCTTGGCTTTTTCAGACACCTCAAAATAAAAACTTGACATTTAAAAAAGGATTAGCCATAATGCGTTTCAAGGTAAGTTGTAAGGAGTATGTGGTTGGATTAAGAGGAGAGGTCACAAAGTTTTTATTTTAAACTTCTGTGGCCTTTTTTTATTTAAGGACCAGAGGCTATTACAACTTACGCAGTACAAAGATGAGAGGAGGTGAAGTGTAGTGGCCAAAGGTCGTGTGAAATGGTTCAATGAGAAGAAGGGTTATGGGTTTATCTCCAGAGATGATGGAGGAGATGTCTTCGTGCATTTCTCCGCCATTAAAAAGGACGGTTTCAAAACCCTCTACGAAGGAGATGAAGTAGAATTCGATATTTCAGAAGGGCCGAAGGGTCCTCAGGCTACCAACGTAACGCCGGTAGCCTAAAAAGGGATTCCTTGAGATGAGAAGAGACCCTGGATGTCATTCCAGGGTCTCTTTTTTTTTCTCATGATTTCAATATGGAACACAAGCCACTTTC
>VGSD01000383.1 GCA_016875155.1 Deltaproteobacteria bacterium
ATTCATTTCCGGGTGTTCCTTCAAACACGCGGCCAGATCGCATAGACCAAGGAGAGTGCGAAGGCTTACTTCCCGTTTATCCGTCATGATGTAATTCCACCTTTGTCATCTTCGCTTGCGTCAGCGCGATACGATGAAATTGAAAAGCTCATCCGCACTCGTAGGATCAAGGCGTCGCAGTTCCCGCAAAGCATCCAGGGCGGCTGTCCGGTTGCCAGAAAGCTCATAAGCGATCCCGAGGTTATACCAGGCCTCGGCATACTTCGGATTGATCCGCACGGCCTGGCGAGAGGCTTCGATGGCATCGTTGTAGCGATTGAGGTTTCTGTAAATCCACCCGAGGCCGTGCCAAGCCTCGGCATACTCCAGATTGATTCGCAGGGCCTGGCGGAAGGCTTCGATGGCGTCGTTATAGCGATTGAGCTTGGAGTAATTGAACCCAAGAATGAACCACGCAAAGAATTCCTTCGGATTAATCCGCAGGGCCTGGCGGGAGGCTTCGATGGCATCGTTGGGGCGATTGAGCATGGAGTAAGCAAATCCCAAGCTGGCCCAGGCCATGAAGTTTTCCGGTTTGCTTTTCGTCCACTTCCGACACCAATCAAGCAACCCTCGCCAGTCATCCATCTGTTGCAGGGCGAGAGCGCGTATCAACCATTCGGTTTCACCGTGACCCTCGGCGATCGGTTTACGGCCCGGCTTGATCTCACCTATCCACTCCGCGGGCATGGCGAAATTGAGGCTCTGCCCGCCTTCCAGATAAAAAGTTATCAGGCCGACAAGCCGGCCTTCCCCATCGAACAGGCCCCCGCCACTCGAACCCGGGGAGATAGCTGCTGTGGTCTGAATCAGGGGAGGCGGACCACCCCGGAGCTGCGCAACGATCCCGTCGGAAAGTGAAAGTTCCAGGCCCTTCGGCGCACCTACGGCATACACCGGGTCCCCCACCTTGAGACCTGCCGCCTTGCCGAGCTGTGCTGGTTTTCCTTCAATGCCTCTGGCATCGAGGAGGCAGATGTCCTTGTCGCCGTCTTCCGCATACAGGGTGGCAGAAACAAACTGTTTTCCCCGGCCCACCTGGTAGGAGGCACCCCCTTTAATGACGTGGCAGTTGGTGGCGACCCTGCCGGAAGAAAGCAGCACCCCACTCCCCTGGCCTTTCACCTTGCCCCAGGCGTCCAGCGTTTTCACCACAACAACGGCATCCTTGACCTTATCGAAGACCTGACCGGGCGTAAGGGTGTAGCCCGGCACGGGCAGGATCGTAAGGAAGAATATAGCACCGATCAGCCTTATAGCCTCTGGTATATTAATCCTTATCCTCTCCCCGTTCTTCCATTTGTCTGTCATATGGATTCTATTTCTGATTTTAAGAAATGTGTTTGACAATGTTTGGAGGGCTTGCTCATTCATTATACGTGCCGTCTCATCTATGGAAATACACCCTGTCAGGCTATCCCTTTTTTGCCCCTCTCCGCTCTAGCTCCTCTTCATGTGCCTTAATTAAATCATCTCCCGCTGGGGAGGCCCCCTTTTTCTTATCCTTGCCTCCTCTGGTTCGCTAACAACATTAACCAATAAACAATTTCGTTCAATTTACTGTTATTTACCCCGGCCCAAAGAACGTCTATCTTCCTCTCCGGGGTCTAGGCCACCCTATGGGTTGATACTAATTTTGAATGGAAATGTCAAGATTCCCGTGATTGTGGATGTTTTTGTGATGAGTAACCGCTGACCAGTATGAAAGAATAGGAAAAGTTTATAGAAATATTCTCTCTTGGGCTGAATATTGTGTGAAATGTAAATGTGGCAAAAAACACAACGCCGCACGCCCTATGCGTATTCCGGCCCAAAACGGCCACCTATTCCGTTCCAAACCGGCCGGGCATTCCGAAGCAAACCGGCCACCCTTGAGCGAAGGGTAAGCGACGCTGGATAATTAGCCTCAAAGCCATTTAGCCTCCTGACAAAACGTCAGGAGGTATCCATGGCTAACAGGAGATTATCCATCCGTAAAATTAAAGAGGTTCTAAGACTCCATCAAAAAATTGGCCTTTCCGAAAGACAAATCGCCAAGAGTTGTGACATTTCCCGAAGCACTGTGAAAGAATATCTCCACCGCGCCCAGAGAGCAGGACTGAGTTGGCCTTTGCCTTCCGATCTCGACGATGCTCAACTGGAGAATCTCCTTTTCCCTTCCGCTCAACCCATCCCTACTAAAAGGTAAAAGGGTCACCCATTAAAAGGCACCTGTCAATATAGAAAAATATCCCTACCGCAAGAAGAGTATCTTCTTTCGTTTCCATCGGTCGCATCGGAGTGAGCGAAACAAATCCATCGGGTCATCCCCATCTTTTCCTTTGCCGTAGTTTCTTTTGAGTTTTCGGTGTCCGTCTCGAAGTGAATCATACTGTCTTGACGGCACCAGTCACCCATCAGGATCAAGGTCTGCAGAAAAACCAGGATCTTCTCCTCTGCAGCCCATTCCGTTATCAACGGACCAGAAAATCTTCGGTTCTAGGCCATGTCCAATTGTTTGGTTTACAGGATCCATGGTTGTTAACCAACCCCTTGTGACTCACGACATGGGCGGTCAAGACGTAGATGATCTTATTAAATTGGATGGAACGGTTGACCATCGTAGTGCACCCAGTTATCATCTCGAGGCCACTTACAACAGCCGCCAAGCCAGCACCCGCCTTCACAAATTCCCTTCGGGTCATTCTCTTCAAGAAGAAACGCCTCCTTCCATCCCTTAGAAAAATCCGAGTCGCTTAAACCATTCTATAAACCATTTTAATGACCGAACGGCGGAGTTGGGCGGAGTCCACGAGACGAATCACCGCTGAAGAAGGTCAAAATGAATTGGACTTTTTTCAGCGTGAATTTTTAGGCTGTGGGTTAAAGTTCTTTATTACCCTATGGTCCTTAACGACTATAGGATAGCCAGTGGCTCGAGGATGACTGATTCAGAGGACGGTTGAATATTTAAAGATCGTCCTAACTTTTTCGTGAGGTCTTCGCCTGAAAAAGGGTGATCTGTTGTTCAACTTTCTTTCCACCGCACTTCGGACACTTGGCCTTGCCTGTGTCATGGTCTTTGATGCTGAGAATGAGAGAAAATTTCTTTTTGCATTTCGGGCAATGATAATCGTAAGTGGGCATTGGTTGTTCCTCCCTGGTTCATTAAGTTTATTTGGTTTTTACCATCCCCCTCAATTCGATAATATAAAAATCCAGCCCTTCCCTGTCAAGAGTCAACTTTGAGAGAGCTCAAAATCTATTTCTCGCTCTCTTGATTACACAGATTTCAAAAAACTGATTTCACAGATTTTCATTTAGTTTTCAATGTATTTTTTATCGATGTAATCGTTCTATAATCGGTGTAATCAGAGATTTCTGGACTTTTTCAGAAATCTCTTTTTTTTTAGCCTCCAGAGGATCAGGGGGCCCGTTAGCCCTCCAATCCCCAGGATCATAAACGCCCAGCCCCAGTTGGGGACATATCCAAATTGACTCAGGGCGTTGGTTGAATTGGTCAGATCCAGAATATATCCGAAGGCAATAGGTGAAAGTGAGGCTGATCCCCATCCGAGG
>VGSD01000384.1 GCA_016875155.1 Deltaproteobacteria bacterium
CCCAAGACATACTTCAACTTGTCATCAGGCTTTGAATCAAGACGGGAAGGTTTGAAAGCATATCTTCGCACAACGGCAATGCCTCCGCCTAAAAGGACCAGGAGACCTCCTATTTCGGACATAAGAGAAGCGACCAGATAGATGGTTTGTGGGGGAATGGTTAATCCGGTCAGAAAGGAGAAGAGCCTGATTCCTTTACCCAAAAAGATGAGGAGGGTTCCTATAAAAATGAAAAAATGCATTGCCCCGGGCAAAGATTCTTTCCAGAACCGGACATGGCCGAAGGTCACTGCAAGTAAGGTTTTCAGCCTCTTCAGGACCTGATCAGAACAGCGATCCGGTTTTCCCAGAAGCCATAAGCGATAATGGGTTCTCCAGAAAAAGAAGATAAAGAGGGCAGTCAGTCCGAGAAAGATGACCCCGAATCCGATGAGGATGGGAAGAAAGATCTCATCGATAACCAGTTGTTGGGCTGCCCAGAAAGGTAAGTGAGATGAATGCAAGTCTTTCCCCTCAATCTGAAATTATGGAATGATCCCCGGGTAAAACAGGATCAAGTGAGCGATGAAAAAAGTCAGAATGAAGATGCCCAGGGTGGTCAGAACCAGTTTGAGGAACCGGTCGTATCTGGGCTGAAGACCTAAGTCAGAAAGAGTGAGCTTCAGTCCGAGAAAAAAACAGTAGATCATCGCCATCAGGATGATTACCTCAATGGCAATGGCCACGACCCTCAGAGACATCTTCAACTCCTCACTGACCAAGGCATTAACGACCTGCAACAGGCCTATCGCAAAATAGCATATGAAACAATGATCGGGTTCAGCCACTTGCCTTCAACAATGGGTTTGAACCCTCCAAAGCTGCCATGTCTTCGCCTTCTCGGGCTGGCAGGATCTCCAGAAACTTCAAACCAAGAACAAAGAGAAGGGCGATATATGAAACAATACCCAGGCACAACAGCGATTCCCAAACCGTAATTGGGAAAATTTCGGGCTTGCCCCACATGCCTTCAATGAAGCCCGGGAAGAAATGCTGGGGATAGGCAGTGCCTGGCAGGACTAAGGCAGCCCTTTCTCCGAAGACTCCAATCATCACGGAAAGGGAAGCGAAAGAGACTCCTTTCATGGTTCTTTTAGTCCGCGGATGGATCAAGAGGCATAAGGGAATGAGGATTCCCATTCCGATCTGAAATAACCAGAAGAGCCACCAGTAGTTTCCGGCAAACAGGTAAAGGACGGGGTCCCGGCCTGGGAAATAGAAATGTGTCATTTTATCAACAAAGACCAGAACCAGAAGCACATAGATCAACCAGGAAAGGAGGTTACCAAGGGAGAGGATTAAATCCTTATGGATATTTCTTCCGGTAAATTTAAATGTTCCTAAGGTGGTCAGGATGATTAAAGATGTTCCTGAGGTCAGGGCTGCGGCAAGAAACTCAAATGGCTTGATGGGAGAGAAGAAGATCTCTCTGTTTCCGATGAGGCCAAAGATGGCGCCTGTCCCCATATGGACAGAGATCGCCCATATCACATCCAACGTGCCGACGATGGCCGCCCATCTCTTTTTATTCTCAAAGATCAGCCACAGATAGAAGACCATGAGCGTCATGTAGACCACATAAAAAATCGAATTGATCACAAACATGGAGGTCATGTTATTGAGGAAGTAGTAAGCGAAAAGCCGCCAGAACTTTTCCGGCCTCCCCAAATCGACAAAGACGAAGAACATGGCTCCCAGCATCAGAAGGATTCCCATGAAGACAGCCAGTCTGGTGATCGGCTTATAAAAATCCCACTTCAGGACATAACTTAAAGAAGAGATGATGATGGCTCCGGCGCTGAGGCCGATGAAGTAAATATAAAAGATGATTAACTGTCCCCAGGGGATGATATTGCTAACTCCCCAAACCTGTTGGCCTTTCAGGTATGAAACGATGAAACCCACCAGCAGTAAAACGCTTCCCAGCCCTAACAGGGTCACAAGAAGATAGTAGCCTCTCGATTTTCCCTCGATCGTTACATAACTTCTCTGCATGAATGAACATCCTCACCTAGGAAGATAGATCACTTTCGGTTTCGTTTTCAGTTCTTCCCGGAGTCGAAATGCGGTTCTAGACCCGAAAACATTGGACACCGGACTCTTGGGGTCATCCAGGTCTCCGAAGGCCATAGCGCACGACGGGCAAGCCTCAACACAAGCTGGAAGAATCTCGATTCCGATCGTTTTACCTTCTCGGATTCCTCTGTCAATCCGGTGAAAACAGAAAGTGCATTTTTCAACAACACCCTGAGTTCTCATCGGGAATGGCCAAACTTCACGTGAATCCTGGCCAGGAGGCAGATCAGGACGGTGATATTCCTTTTCGTCTTGCTTCCTGAAATTGAAACTCCTTGCGCCGTAGGGACAGGCAACCATACAGTATTTGCATCCGATGCACCTTCTGAAATTCTGAATGACAATTCCATCCTCTCTTCGGTAGGTCGCCTTTGCTGGGCAGACAGTGACACAGGGAGGATCGTCGCATTGCATACAGGGCATGGGGAGGAGTTCGGTTTGGACCTTTGGATATCTGCCGCGGGTCACGGCAATGATTTTATTCCAGTAGATATCCCTTCTCCTTCTCTGCTCTTCAGGGGAACCATGAGGCACATTGTTCTCCACTTTGCAGGCTACGATGCAGGCCTGACAGCCCGTGCATTTATCGAGATCGATGACCATTGCCCATTTCGGCATCTTTACATCCTCAGGTCTTGTAGACCTTAACCCTTGTATTGAAATAGGAAGCCTGACCGCTGATTCCATCGAAATCCACACCAATCAATTCGAGAGGATTCACTCCGATCCCTTTCTGCCATTGGCCATAACCATAATGTCCCTGTCCACAGGGGATGGCAATCACCTCAGGGTGAAGACCTTCAGAGCACTTTGCCCTCACCTTGATTCTGGAGAAGGGAGATTCCACCCATACTTCGTCTCCTTCTTGGATACCCAGACGACGAGCGGTCTCACTGTTGATCTCAACGGGTGTCTTCCAGCCTGTCCCGTGCAGAGGAAGATAGATTTCTTGCGCCCATGGATAATTCTGACTGCCGTGTTCAAAAGCCATTAAAGGTTGATAAGGATGGAGGATCAAAGGATAACTGTCCTTCGCTCCTAAAAACCGGACCGCATCATACTGAGGGTGGTCCTCTCTCTGGAGCACTCCCCTCTTTCCCTTTTTTGAAATAAGGGCCTCGAGGTTTCCTGATGAGAATTCAAACCTCTTGGAAGGAGTGTTAAAAATTCGATCGTATTTTCTGTACTGATACTCCGGACCGACCCAGACCCCTTTTGGAAGAAGATCTTTCCAGTTCATCAGAGAGGAAGTTCGGAACTTAACAAACCCTTCCTGACCGCCCCCCAGGGATGCAAACGATTTCTCCATGCTTCCTCCCAGCTTCTTTGCCAGCATAAAGAGGATGTCCGTTGAAGATTTTGCCTCCCCATAGGGCTTCACCACAGGCTGCCTGATCCTCATCTCTGCAAAACCGGCCCCCTGGGGAGAATGGTCATATCCCCATTCCTCAAGATAGGTGGTTGTGGGTAGAAGGAGATCC
>VGSD01000385.1 GCA_016875155.1 Deltaproteobacteria bacterium
TGACCCTCAATGAAGGCTGTTTAGTCCATCGGGCAACCGTTGAATGAACTCCATCGGCGCCGATGACCACCTTCGTACGAATCCATTCTGTTCTTGAGCCTTGCTCAATGAGAACACCTTCGGATGAGGCTTCAAGAGCCTTTGCTCCAGTCAAGACATCAGCCCCTGAAAGGATGGCGGAGGTGGCGAGCTCTTTATCGAAGAGAGAACGGTCGAGCATATATCCCGGACTTTTCATCTCATAAGTTACTCCATTGGGAAGATGGACATTCATCGTTTCAATGGATTGAATGATTGACCCGGGGGTGAAAGAGGCGTGGCGAGAGACCCATTTGGAAACCAGTTCTGCACACTGAACCGGAACACCGATACGCTGGTTCTTCTCAATGAGAAGGACCTTGAATCCCATCCGAGCAGCGGTCCGGGCCGCACTTGACCCTGCAGGACCGGCTCCGATCACCAGGATATCATACGATCCGGCAACAGAAGGTTCAGCCATGGACATACTCTAATACCCTTTTGAGAAGCATGAGGTTGAGGTGGGTCTGGTTTTCAAATCTTCCGAAGTGGGCTTCTTTCTCTTGATTCAGGTCATAGCAGGTGCTTCTCTCCACATCCACCAGAATACCGGGGAGCCCGATCCTTTCAAAATCAGGACGGTGTTTACCATAAAAGGGCTCGCAACACGAACCAATAAATGCTCTTGCCCCTGAACCCTTGACCTGGTAGAGGGTTGATTCCAGGTCTTCATAATTCTGAATGGTCAGATAATCCATATTAAAAGATCTGGCCATCTGAACTGCATCTCCGATGGAACACCGACCGCACTCTTCACACCCTTTCTGGTATCTGAAGTCACAGTCTATTTCCTTGGCACAATATGGAAGAAGGAGAACTTCGGGTTTTTTCACCTCGGCAAAAGGCTTTGATACAGGAAAGAGATGGTGCGTATCTTCTTCATCAAATCCATGGGGAAGGAGATCCATCTTCTGGAGTCCTTCCTCAACAGCCTGGATGAAGTGATCCTCTTTGACCCCTGGAATCGAGGGTTTTTGTCCGGCGAAAAAATTCCGGATGATCTGTTTGGTATTGGAGGATGTGGTTTTTGAATTTTTTAGAAGACTTTCAAGATCGAAGATTGCTCTCTTGGGGTAAGCAAAAAAGTCTCCGGTGATCAAAATTTGGTTGATCACCTGGGTTTTCGTATCGATGGCCATGGAGATGCGTATCAATCCACCCGGGGCTTTAAGGATGGAGGTAAGGGTCTTTCTCCTCGGAAGGGCGTCTCTCACCTTAAAGATATGGTCGTGAGACGAGAAGTGAGGAAGTTTTTCTTTCAGCAGAGTCTCTTCTTCAGCAGTTAAAGGTCCGGGATTAAAATGAACACCGAAGGTTTCCTGGAAACCTTTGATCAGAGAGTCTTTGATGGTTGTTAATGAGGGTGTGCGACCCAATTCCCATCTCAGGCAGGTGACCCGTTCTTTGACCGAATCAATTTCTTTATCCTGGAGCTTCTCGGTTGGGATTCTCAATGCCCTGAGCATTTCATCCACATCGAAATCAACCAGGAGTGTTCCCTGAAAGAGGATGGCGCCGGAAAGTTCGGTGCCACCTGTTCCAGAAATCTTACGGCCGCTGACCTCCACATCGTTTCTTGGACGGAAGTAGGCCCGGAGACCAAGGCGTTGAAGCCCATTGGCTGAAGCCTCTCCCATTTTTCGATAAAGGTCTTCGATCCTCGAAGGGATTCGGGGATCTGTTCTGGAAATATAGATCTCCCAACCTAACTCCGCTGTACCCCAGTAAATGGAGCCCCCTCCGGTGAGCCTCCGGTTGATCTCAATCTTTTTTTCCTGACAGTAAGAGAGTCTTACCTCTTCTTCGACAGATTGATGATGGCCTACGAGAACCGTTGGGTTGGAGAACTGGAGAAACCGAAGCGTATGCGGGGTCTTCTCGCAGGCTTTCTGTTCGAGGAGCACCTCGTCGAGGGCCATGTTTTCAGCGGCCGAACGGGGACCAGTATCCAAAAGTCGCCAGGTTTCCATTGTATTCATCTTATAACCAATTTCTATGCGGCCTTCAACGAAAACTGGTGGATTTTTCTATTCTAAAATGATAGATTCATAAATGTCGCATGTCGTTAAAAGAAGGGAGGAAATAAAAAGGATGGATGATGTAAAACGGGTTATGGAGAAAGCAAAAGGCTATTTTGATCAGGGGTTTAATTGAGCAGAGTCTGTTTCCTTGAGTTTCAAGGATTATTTGGGCTTGGAAGATTCTTTGCTCCCCAGATTGGCTTCGGGATTCGGCGGAGGTGTTGGCCGGAAAGGCTCGCTCTGCGGAGCGTTCACTGCTGCCATCATGGCTATTGGGATGAAGATGGGCAGAACCGATCCAAAAGACCGAAAAACCCTCTTAATGGTTTATGAGAAATGTCAGCAGTTCTGGGAGAAGTTCGAAAAAGAGTTTGGGAGCAGAAACTGCTATGACTTGATCGGTCTTCATCTGGATGATCCAGAGGAGAATAAGAAGTGGGCGGAGACCGGTGGCCGTGAAAAGTGCACGGCAATCGTGGAAAAGACCACTGGGATGCTCTGCGAGTTTATTAAGGAGATGAAGTAATCTTTACGAACAGGGGGAATACGATGCCTTTCATGGCGTCCATCAGATGTATCTCAGAGAGAAGTTGAATATGAGACAGCGGCCTACCTTGTGTCAGTGGCCAGGGTGGCAGAGGCCTGCAAGCTGAGAGGGTGGGTCTAAAAGCATTTTCTGCTGCAATTGGGCAAACCATGGATCTCCTGAAGACATACCGTCTCTATAAGAAGATCAATCAGTATCCGAACCTGCTCGGGCTAATCCGTAGCACCTTTATGGAAATCCTGGAGAAGAAAGGAATCATCACCCGGACCAGGCTTTACGAGCAGGCTGTGGAGGAGTTGAAGAAGGATGGGCTTCCGGATTCTGAGGCCAACCGTCAGGAATATCTGGAGACCCTGATTGACTACTACTTTGCAACCCATCTTACTCCCACTGAGATAGAAAACTATATCAATCTTGCCCGCAAGAGGGATAAGGCTCAGACGCTGAGCAAGATTGCCAACCAGGATCAGGCAAGCTCCCTTGAGATTTTCAATGCGCTGCAGGATTTCTGCGAAATTCCAAAAGGAGAGGTCTATATTTCAAGAGAGGAAGCCGAGGGGATCCGTGTTGCCCTGATCACCCGGTTTATCTCAAGCCAGCTTCCGTTCATCAGCCTTGCTAAGAATCATATTACCATGCGTGACTTTCAAGATCTCCTCGAACATACCTGGTGGAGCCGGAAGAGACCCGGTAAACTCGGAGGAAAAGCCGCAGGTATGATTCTGGCCCATAAGATCCTTCTGCCCCTATTGGAGGAGAAAGATACACAACTCGAGGAGTATGTCCGGGTTCCGGAAACATGGTATTTGAATTCAGGCGTTTTTTCAGAGTTTCTGGACCGTAACAATCTCTATCTCTTTCATACCTTTAAATATAAGGATCGGGAAGCCATCGAGAAAGAATATTCATGGATTGAGGAGAGATTCAGGTTTGCCAACTTTGCTCCG
>VGSD01000386.1 GCA_016875155.1 Deltaproteobacteria bacterium
GAACTTGAGAATGAAAAAGTAAAAGAGGTCAGGGTCATCCGGGATGCCCCCTGTGGAAACACACGGTATGTGGCCAAACATCTCATTGGAACACACATGAGAGATGCCGTTGAAAATTCAGGCATCCTGCATCACAACCATCCCTGCATGGCCACCATGGTCATGGATGCGGAGTTGGGAGACACATTGATGCACCACGCAGGCTTGCAGGTTAAGCTGGCTGTGGATGAAGCGATTAAAAGAAAAAAGCCATAGAAATGGAGGGAATAACATGAGCATGCCATTACATTATGTCAACGTCTTAACGGGATTGAAGGGATGCCGGGTCATCGAAGATCCAGCGGCTCTGGGAAAGATCATGAAGAAGGCAGAGAGGCCTCTGCTCGTCTTTGGCCCGAGATGCATCGATATTGATCTGGGCGGTAAAAAGGCGATTGAATACGGTATTGAGTTAGCCAAAGCGCTTGGAGCTGCAACCTGCGCCACGGCCCACACGAAAAAGAAACTTCTTGAATGTGGTGTGGTTCCGGATTCGACTTATGATGCCGTCGAGATCATCAACCATTTAAAAGACCCAAATTGGAAAGGGGTCAAAAAGCAGGGAAACCATGACATCGTCATGTTTCTGGGAATGAGGACTGACTTTGGAAATCAGGGGCTCTCCACGTTGAAACACTATGCTCCCCATTTAAGAACGATCACCCTCTGCCCCTTTGTCTATCCCCATGCAAGCTTCTCCCTTGCCAATCTGAAGACGGATAAATGGAAAGAATATTTAGAAAATCTAATCAATAGTTTGAAATAAGAAAGGAGGAAGAACATGTTTTCAGTCGATGTAGGGCCCCAGTATGAGGGGGAAACAGTACGGAAGGAAGATTTTCAAATCGAATTCGGAGGGCCGAAACATAAGTTCAAAGCGGAGCTGGTGAAGGTCATGCCGGCTGCTGAAGTGGAGGACGAGAAGGTTGAGATCGTTGGTAAGGACATCAAGGATTTTGAAGAGGGAGCCTCCATCCCCATCTTCATCAAGATCCTGGTGGCGGGCGAAAAGCTGGAAAAAGACATGGAACCTGTCTTTGAGCGCAGGGTTCACATGTACATCAACTATATTGAAGGTTTCTGGCACATGGCCCAGAGGGATGAGATCTGGATGAGACTTCACAAGGACAGTTTTAAGAAGGGTCTGAACTCTCTGGACGAAATCGGAAGGGTTCTCGTGATGCTTTACAAGAACGAACTCTCCATTATCGAAAAGATCCAGATCACCTTTATCACCGATCCTGCCCAGGTGGAAAAAGAGGTTCTTTCATCTCGAAAGATTTATAAGGAAAGGGATGACCGGCTCAAAGGGATCACTGAAGAAGAAGTGGATGAATTCTACGGATGCTCACTCTGTCAGTCCTTTGCGCCCACCCATGTCTGTGTGGTTACGCCAGAGAGGGTTTCTCTTTGCGGAGCGATCAACTGGTTTGATGGAAGAGCGGCATACAAGATTGACCCAGAGGGTCCACAGTTTGCAGTGAAAAAAGGCGACCTCATCGATCCGGACAAGTTCATCTATTCCGGCGTTAACGAGATCGTCGCAGAAAAATCGCTTGGCTCAAACAGCACCTTCTGTCTTCACAGCGCCCTGGAAAACCCCCATACCTCTTGTGGATGCTTTCAGGCCATTTGCTTCTACATTCCGGAGGTGGATGCCTTCGGTATCGTCCATCGGGACTTTCTCGGTGAGGCAGTCAACGGCCAGAAATTCTCAGGGATTGCCGGAGAGGCATCAGGTGGAAGGCAGAATGAAGGAATGCTGGGTATGGCCATCTCCTATATGAGGTCGAAGAAATTCCTCAAGACCGATGGAGGATTAAAGAGGATCGTCTGGTTGCCAAAATCGGTTAAGGAGCAGGTGAAAGATGTCCTCGAAGAGGCTGGCTTATATGACAAGATTGCCACGGAAGAGGATGTCAAAAATGTGGATGAATTAACAGAATATATGAACAAGGTCGGCCATCCCTGGATCACAGGCTAATCATATAAAAGGAGGATCTCATGGCACTAAAGGCATCGGATATTCAGAAAAAACTGCCAGAGGGGGGCAAAAAGAATTGCAAGGAGTGCGGTTTTCCGACCTGCTTTGCCTTCGCCATGAAACTGGCATCGGGTGCAGTCTCTGTTCAGAAATGCCCGTATCTACCTGCTGAAGTAAAAACCGAACTGGAAGAGGGATTGGCTCCTCCGATCAGATTGGTGACCATCGGAACAGGGGAAACTGCCTTCAGCATGGGCGAGGAAGAAGTGATCTACCGTCACGAGAAGACGTTTTACAGACCTTCTGGGATCGCCATCCTCATCAGTGACAAAGAGGATGAAGGAACCATTTCCGCCAAGATCAACAAACTTAAGGCGCTTCAGTTCGACCGTGTAGGTCAGAAACTCCGGGCTAATCTCTTTGCATTGAAATATGCCGGAAACGGCGATAAGTATTTAGGGTTGGTGAAGAGAGTGGGTACAGAGGGATTTCCTATTGTTTTAATCTGCGAGGATTTAGACCTCCTGTTTAAGGCAAGGGATCTCATCGCTGACAAAAACCCCCTTCTCTATCCAATCACAAAAGAAAATCTTGACGCTGCTCTTCCAAAGTTAAAAGCAAAACCCGCTCCCATTGGAGTGAAGGCCAGCAGCATTGAAGAGATCATTCCCATGACCCAACGGCTCAAGGAAGAAGGAATTCTGGACATCGCCCTCGATCCCTCTCCTAAATCGTTGAAGGACATGGTCAGGGATTATATGCTCATCCGGAGAGCGGCCCTGAAGAAGACGTTCCGGCCCCTGGGTTACCCGATTCTTTCTCTACCGTATCAACTCGCGGAAAATAAGATGGAAGAAACACTGCTCGCATCTGCAGGAGTGATCAAGTACGCCGGGATCATTGTGCTGTCCGATTTCGAAAAGGAGATGCTCTATCCTCTTCTTGTTCTGAGGCAAAACATCTTCACCGATCCAAGAGTTCCTCTTGCCGTGGAGCAGAAGATTTACGAGATTGGTTCGGTCTCCCCGGAATCTCCGGTGCTCCTGACGACCAACTTTGCACTGACCTATTTTGCAGTGGCCAGTGAAATCGAAAACAGTAAAATTCCTGCCTATCTCTGCGTAAAAGACACCGAAGGCCTCTGTGTCCTGGCAGCCTGGTCAACAGGAAAGTTCAGTGGAGATACGGCTGGACCATTTCTCAAGAAAATTGGGATAGCAGATAAAGTAAAAAATAAGAGGGTCATCATCCCTGGATTTGCCGCAAGAATCAAGGGAGAGCTCGAAGAGGAATTACAGGGCTGGGAAGTGATCGTCGGACCCCGTGAGGCAAGCGATCTCCCTGCCTTCCTCCCCCAAATCATTGAGAAATGGAAGAGCCAAAGCAAATAGAGGAAATCCTGAGGAGGTCCCATCCGGAGAGAGAACATCTACTCCCCGTCCTACAAGAGATTCAGGAAAAAGTGGGCTATCTCTCAAGAGAGGCTATGGAGAACGCAGCCCACTTTTTCCATCTTCCTCCTTCTGAAATTTATAGTATTGCCACCTTCTACAACCAGTTTAGAAGAAAG
>VGSD01000387.1 GCA_016875155.1 Deltaproteobacteria bacterium
TTCGGAATCCTCTGGCTGGGATCAAGATCAACACCCAGATGCTCGCCAGGAAAAAGGAACTTCCTGAGATGGAGAGAAGGCTTCTCGATGGCAGCCTTGAAGGAATCGAGAAGATTCAAAAAATTGTCGACGACATGCTCCATTTTGCAAAACCTAAAGCCTCCCATTTTAAAGAAGAGGAAATCCATGAAGTCGTGGAGAAAAGTTTGGCCATTTTGCAGACCAAATTTAAGAGAGGGAATATATCCGTCAACTTTGAAAGAGGGCAAGCATTACCGAAGGTGCGAATCGACCTCCATCAAATCCAGCAGGTCCTGGTCAATCTCATGCTCAACTCCATACAGGCGATGGAGAAAGGCGGGATCTTGACTATTCGGACTTTCTTGGAAAACGAGGAAGGGGTTGGTGTTGAAGTGAAGGATACAGGGAAGGGGATACCAAAGTCGCAACTGAAAAAAATTTTTGACCCATTCTTCACAACAAAATCCGAGGGCACAGGTCTCGGCCTCTCCATCAGCCTTAAAATTTTAGATAACCATAAGGCAACCATTGATGTCAGCAGCGAGGAAGGGACAGGATCAACCTTTACCATCCACTTCCCAGGAGTGAAAAGAGATGCATTTTAAGATTTTAGTCGTGGACGACGAGCCTGTTCTAAGAGATTCTCTTGAGGTTGCCCTGAAGGCTTCGGGCTACGAGGTCATGACGACGCGAACCGGTGAGGAAGGTTTAGAATGGTTTCAGAAGGAGAATCCCGATCTCATTCTCTTGGACCACTGGCTTCCTGGAATCAATGGAGATGAAGTGCTTCGCCAGATCAAAGAGAAAGATCCTGAAATTCCTGTCATCATCATGACTGCGCAGGGATCGATTGAGATGGCCGTCAACTTGATGAAGATGGGGGCTTTTGATTTTCTCGTCAAACCTTTCGAGCTGGACCAGGTCGAAGACTTAATCAAGAAAGGGCTTGACCGAATTCGCTTGAAAAAGGAAGTGGAGTGGCTTCGATCGCAATATCAGGAAAAGTTCCGTTCAGGCGGAATCATCGGAGTAAGCCAAAAGATGAAGGAGGTTTTAGGGTTAGCTGAAAAAGTTGCCCAGGGTTCGGAGACCACCGTCCTCATCGAAGGAGAGACCGGAACAGGCAAAGAGCTCCTTGCTGAATACATCCATTTTTTAAGTCCTCGTTCTTCTTTTCCTTTCATTCCTATTAACTGCGGTGCCATCCCTAAGGACCTTTTTGAGAGCGAGCTGTTTGGCTATGAGAAGGGAGCCTTTACTGGTGCCCTCGAGAAAGGAAAGATGGGAAAGGTAGAGGCAGCAGACAAGGGAACCCTTTTTCTTGATGAAGCCGGAGAACTCTCTCCATCGGCACAAGTGAAGATATTGAGGGTTCTCGAAGAGAAAGAATATTTCAAGGTTGGAGGAGTCGAAAAGAAGAAGGCCGATGTCCGGATTATTGCAGCAACGAATAAAGATCTGGAATCAGAGATCAAGAAAGGAAATTTCAGGGATGATCTCTATTTCAGGCTCAATGTCGTGAAGTTATGCATTCCTCCTTTGCGGGAGCGGAAAGAGGACATCCTGCCCCTTTTTCGTTTCTTCATTGCCCGTTTTAACGAGCAATTCAAGAAAGGGTTTAACCAGATTTCTAAAGAAGCCGAAGAGGGAGTTCTATCTTATTCCTGGCCCGGAAATATTCGTGAGCTTCGTAATACGGTGGAGCGGATTGTGCTTTTAGAAAAGGGCGATACGATCCTTGGGAAACACCTATCTTTTCTTACGGAGAGAGAAGAACAGGTCCAGGAGAGAGCCGAATTCAAACCCCATCTTCCATCCCGGGGAATTGTCCTGGATGAGGTTGAGAGGCAGTATATTCTTGAGGCTTTAAAGGCTAAAAAAGGAAATAAGTTACAGGCGGCAAAGATGCTGGGCATCTCAAGATCGGCGCTTCTCTACCGAATGGAAAAATATGGAATTAAAATGCCAGATTAATCCCTAATACCCTAACCTACTTTCCTTCCCATTCCATTCGGTAAAGGATGGGTTTATAAATCATCCGGAATAGTGCTCCTTTCCCATCCTGAAAAAATTCCAGTGACATTAAAATGATCTTGCCATCCCACACAAAGTAGTCTTGCTCTGGGTAGGGTTTTTTCCCTTTACCAAAAGCATCGAATACAGCTTCCCTTAAAGATTCACAATCAGGGGCACCCTCTGCAATAATACTTATACCAGTAAATTTCCCTTTCCAGAATAAATATTCGACATTTCTAGGTTCTACTTTTCCGATTCTTCCGACATTCCCAACTCTAAGATAGATACCTATTCCTCCATAACTCGGATCCACTCTCGCAAGTTTCATATCTTGAAGTGTTGATAATTCAGCTTCCCACTGGATACCTCCAAATCCATCGGGGTCCATCCCGGGTTTAAAATGATCCATATGTTGATGGGAAAAAACCGAACTACTCATCCAGAACAGGAGAAGGACAACACTTAAGACATGCGCTTTTCTCATGGTTCATCGCCCCCAATGTGAATTATTGTTTTTAAATGAATAAACGCACGTCCATGGGGATTCCTTTTCTCTCGTCGCGAACTAAGGATATGGCTTTGCTTGGGCACTGTCCTTCACACACTCCACACCCCATACACTTCTCCCAGGTCACAGTGGCAATCCCATTCATCTTGATCGCCTTGAAAGCGCAGACGTCCTCGCAGGCTCCGCAGGCGTTACAGTTCTCCGCATCCACCTTGGCCACGTATCCTGAAGAAAGCATGGATGGAGCCCCATACTTCACCATTGCCTCAATGCCGCCGCAGCAGCATTTACAACAGTTACAGATAGCATAGAAACGATCCAGGCAGGCATCTTTGAACCAGGCGGAATGCAGATGTCCTCTTTTATGCTCAGCCTCAAGGAGTTCAAGAGCTTCCGCCTGAGTGAGGCGGCGGCTGCTATTTGGGTGGTGCTCAACGATAAAATCAACAAAAGGTTGGCCAATGACCATGCATACTTGAATTGGCTCACATGGTTTTTCGCGTATCTGGCGGCAACCGCATTGGAAAACGGCCACATCAGGCGGTCCTTTGAGCACCAGATCCCGGGCAAATGGATAAGGTATAATCTGCTCAATGTTCTGGAGAGGGATATCGTGGTTATGGGTGATGATTGCTCTGGCAAGTTCTGGCGTGAGAACTTTGCCATGATAGTGATTTGAAAGCCACTTCCTTCCTCCTGGCCCTACATGAGGGATAATATGATTGAGGAGTAAGTTGAGGTATTCCTTAATCCAGCGGCCATAGACATATCCATGCAGACCATTCAAGGTTAGTTGTCGCCAGATGCCCGCCACTTTCATAAACCTCCAGGTTGAAGGGCGTAAAAACCTCCAGCGTTCACCATAAAGCCATAAAAGCACTCCACCCACTAGAACCACTGTTATAATGATGGGTATAATCGTGGATAACATTTCAAATACCTCCTCTTTTCGTTACTTCTTTTCAGTGGGGTAACCAGCCTTCAGCCATTCTTCCCCCCTCCTTTGCCTACCAGTAGACAGGGGAAGATATGCAAATG
>VGSD01000388.1 GCA_016875155.1 Deltaproteobacteria bacterium
CTTCACAAGGTAGAGAAAGCTCAATAAGGTATGGACACGATCATCCGAGTCGTCCAGAGCGAGGGCTTTTTGGGCCAATTCAAAGGCCATCTGATAGGATTTAGCAGGGGCTTCACTCCATCCATATCTCGCTTCCATAAAGTAGGTGTAACCCAAATGCACATAAGGCCACACGAACTTAGGGTCAAGCGCAATAGCTTCCTCATACAACTGGCGTGCCGTATCATGATCTTCTTTCGTGTTGCGCATAAAAAAAGCAAGTGCTTGATAATTCTTTTCAAGGGCCTTCAGGTTGGTTGTCCCCGCTTTCGTCCAACGACGGGCCTGCTCGCCTTCTGTTAGCTCTATACTCATACCGTTCATGATCTTGATCGTTATCTCATCCTGCAAAGCGAATAGATCTTTAAGCTCCCTGTCGTAGTGCTCGCTCCAAACATGACGACCAGTTATTGCATCGATAAGCTGAGTCGTAATCCGCACCCTATCACCAGACTTCTGGACACTTCCCTCCAGCACATACCGAACCCCTAAATCCTCAGCCACCTTCTGAATCTTCACGGGCTTCCCTTTGTAAACGAACGTAGAGTTCCGGGCAATGACGAACAGGCGTGGGAACTTCGATAGGCTATTGATGATCTGCTCAGTTAACCCGTCACTGAAATAGTCCTCCTTGGGATCGCCACTCATGTTAATAAACGGGAGCACTGCAATGGATGGTTTATCAGGCAGTGGAAATGCCATTCTTTCTATGGATGCGACCCTGTCCGGTGAAGCGTAAAAGTAGGCTCTCCAGGTGGCCAAAGAAACACCCACGATGACGGCTATGATCAAAGCAAGCAGAGTCACCCAACGCCATTGGCCTCGTAAGGCAGTTTTCCATTTTGTTGTTGGGGGTACCGGAGCCTCAGGTTCTTTAGGAACGAAATCGGCAGGTTTTGGTTTTTCTTCTTCCTTCTGTCTAAGATTTGAAATAAATCTTTCCCACGCCTCTGCGTTCTGATATACCTCATAGATGATCACAACATCATCTAATCTTGCTCCTATCCTGTCTATTGAAAACCTCAGCCTGACATGTTCTTCGCTTCCAATGTACTCAAAAAGATTTGCCCAACTGTCTTTCTCAGCCTCGGTGAATGGATAGATTTTGTCAACCCCTTCCTCAAATTCTTTTTTTCTTCCGACGACTTTGAAAAGCGGGGCCTCTTCCAGGTTGGGCAGGGCTTGCTGCCATTTTCTGTAGATTCTCGGCAGTAAATTCTCCTTCTCTGACGATCCGGCAGCCCCCCCAATCGTTTCGTTCAGCAAGACAAGGAGGTCATGGTGCCCTTCGAGGGGGATAGAGGTAATTTTCCCTAATCTTTTCATTTCGTTAACAACAAAGGCAATTAAGGAGAGGTAAAACTTTCGGGAAGGTGAGTTGAAATGAAGGGTCAGCTTAATTCTATTTTTGAGATCAATAAGGAGCCTGAACTGATTCAGGTCGATTGTTATGGGAAGGTGCTTGGCATTTTCCATCATTTTTCCATCCCCTAAAATCCTGTTGAAAGGACAAGAGATTTCATAAGGGCCGAAAATCATAAAAAAATCTGACGGTAATTACCGTTAGAAACCGTATCATATGCTAAAAAAAGTGTCAAATTAGGTATCTTGAAGAAAGGGGGTAGAAGAATTATGTTAAAAATAATCTCATTATTTCTGACAGGTCTATTGTTCTTCATGCTGTCTGGACCAGTCGCGTCGCAGGACTGGGTGGACATCAAGAACCCGAAGGAACTTCGCGCCCTTCACTCAAACAAAACGTTCAGGCGCACTTATATGGGAGTTCCTGTCGTCGAACACTATCGTGCCGACGGCAAAGGGATTTTAATCTCTGCAGAGCTCCGTATTCCTTGCACATGGGTGGTCAAGGGCAACGACCAGGTGTGTGTCTCCGACGAGAGAGGCACAAACTGTTGGCGGTACCAACGTAGCAAGAGGAACCCGGACGAGGTTGTCAGAAGGAACCCTGAGGCCCATATGAATATCCTCAAGGTAGAGGACGGCGTCCCTGAGTTTTAGGCCGTCAGGCAGACGGGAATGGGCCGCTAATCACGGCCGGCGCTGGGAAATCAGGGGAAATCAGGGACACTTCCCTATTTTTGAGTTGTAAATCTGTAGTAAATCCATTACCCCCTGCACTTACCTAACTTGGCAGGGAGTGAAAAATATGGGAAGCGTCCCTGAAAAAGTCACAGAAAAAATTAAGGGGTGCATCACCTGATGAATGGTAAATGGAGTTTCCAGAAGATGCGATTTTAAGCCTCCAAAGGGATTCCGTTGTCCCTTTGGAGACATTCTAAATTTCTCTCTTCATCAATTCAAAAGTAGTTAACGAAAAAGGTTCCGGGATACTTAACAAGGAGGTGGCGTTATGAATAAAATCAGGATTTTAACACTGGGGGTTTTCTTGAGTTTATGTATTACCATGACTGCATGGGCAGGGGTCTCCGAAATGGCCAATATATTAATTAAGGCTGACTCGGAGAAACAACCAATTCCACTGCTTTCCAAAACCGAACCTAATCTGAACGAAAAGACTGCCTATGAGGTGCAGAAGGTTTATGTCCAATGGAAGTTGTCAAAAGACAAAGTAGCTGGCATCAAAGGAGGACTGACAACGGAAGCCGCCCAGAAGAGATTTGGGTTAACTTCTCCAGTGACAGGTATTTTGTATGCTTCAGGAAAACTGGAGGGGTCTCCTGTTGTAGACAGAACAGCTTTTCGTGTTTTGATGATCGAGACAGAAATTGGTTTTGTCATAGGCCAATCGATTTATCAGACAATCAGGGATGTTCAGGAACTTCAGCAAAAAGTCAGCGCCGTAATGCCGGCAATAGAGTTGCCGGACTTTGGCTTTTCGGATATGACGGCCATGAAAGGAGTTGATGTCATCGCGGCGAATTGTGTTTCAGCCAAATTTATTGCTGGAGCAATCCGGCCTCACCAGGGGGTGAATCTCAACGAAGTTACCGTCACTCTCCATCATAACGGGCAAGCACTCTACCAGGGCAAAGGGGAGGAAGCTATGGGCGACCAGTGGAAAGCTGCCCTGTGGTTGATCAATAGCGTTGTGGAACAGGGATACAAAATTGAGCCCGGTCATATCATCATCACAGGTTCCCTCGGTAAGATGGTTCCTGGTAAACCTGGCCAATATATCGCAGATTATGGAGATTTCGGAAAGATTTTCTTTGAGATCAAATAAGAAGAATTGGGCACGGATTCAAATTGAAGGTCTTATTCGATTGCCCGAAAGACCTTCAGAAGTGGAGATGTTGTTGACTAAACTGAATCATTCTGAGATGTTGAGGCTGTTGGGAAAGTAGAGAGAGTGTCAGGCGCCATCTCTTATTGTGGACAATAGCAGCAGACCTTCAATTTCTTCAAAGTGGTTGTCAAAAGAATAAAGCGCCAAACCATGCTTCATGGCATTGGCGGCAATCCAGATGCCGTTTGTGGGAATAGGCCGACCCTTGGCCTTTAATCTTCTAACAATCAAAGCATAGTG
>VGSD01000389.1 GCA_016875155.1 Deltaproteobacteria bacterium
AGCAGCGTTCAAAGGAGAGGAATTCCCGGCTGTGATCACTCCGTCGGGTTTAAAGGCTGGCTTGAGGTCTTTCATCCCCTCGAATGTGGCATCATCCCGGACATTCTGGTCTTGATCTACAACCAACATCTTTCCATCTGCCTGTTCTGCCTCGATCGGGAGAATTTCATCTTTTAAAAACCCCTCCTTCTGAGCCTTTGAAGCTAACTGGTGAGCGCGTGTCCCCCAGCGATCCATGTCTTCCTTTGTAAATTTCGTCTGGCTAAAGAGTTTTTCAGCGGTTAACCCCATGTTCGTACTTGTCACCATGTCCCAGTGTTTGTAAGCCGGGTCCGTAAAAAGAGACATGTTGAGAGAGACAATTCCTCTGTCTTTCAAAGGAGCCCCCATGGGGACGCGGGTCATATGTTCGAATCCACCGGCGATCACGATATCTGCAATACCTGTTGCAATCTCCATAAACCCGATATGGATAGAAGCCATGCCGGATCCACACTGCTGGTCCACAAATTTTGAGGGGATCTTCTCCGGAAAATTAGCAAGAAAAATCGGGAACCGTGCCCCATAAGACCATTGTTCACTTACACCATAAGCAGAACCAAGGATAAAATCGTCAATCTCCTCAGCCTTAATCCCTGTCCGTTTGATCAGTTCAGGAAGGAGTTTGGCCATCAGTTCATCGGCTCTCAATTTGTGGAACCAGTCCCGTGCCGGATCATTAGGCCTGGAGCGAGACAGCGCTGTTCTTAAATATCCTGCAATTACCACCTCCCTCATGTTCACCTCCATACCTTATCATCCCCCTCTCCCTTGGTGGGAGAGGGTAGGGGTGAGGGGGACATGTTATTTCCACCCCCACCTAAATCCTCCCCCATCAAGGGGGAGGAATGTTTTAGAGAATTAAATTCCACACACGTTAACTGTTGGGTACCTCACTTATTTAAGGTAGACGTTTACCTTCGGGAGAGTATTTGTAAAAACCTTTTCCGCTCTTTCGACCCAGGCAGCCTTCATTCACCATCTGTTCCATGAGGTTTGATTTGACTGCAAGGTGATCCACTCCAAGTGCCCTCATGGTCTTCGAGATTCGGACACAGGTGTCGAGACCGGCATTATCAGCGATTTCAAAGGGGCCAGCGTTCCAACCATAACCGAGACGCATTCCTGAATCCACATCTTCGGGGGTGACGATTCCCTGATCAACCAGGTCCACAGCCTCGCGCAAGGCTGCAGAAAAGATCCGGTTCATCACAAAACCGGGAATGTCGCGTTGCACTCGAACTGGGGTTTTGCCCAAAGATTGAACAAAGGACACTCCCCGCTCAAAAATCTCCGAAGAGGTCTTCTCTCCTTTGACCACTTCGACCAATCCCATCAGCGGCACAGGACCGAAGAAATGGAGCCCCAGCACCTTCTCTGGTCGCCTCGTATTTTCAGCAAGGCGGGTGATGGGGATGGAAGAGGTATTCGTTGCCAGTGGGGTCTCTGGCCTGGAAATCCGATCCAGTTCTTTGAAAATTTCCCGTTTTAACTTTTCATCTTCAAAAGTCGCTTCAATGACCCAGTCGGCTTCGGATGCGCTGAGAAGGTCTTTTTGCGGTGAAATCCGTTCAAGTATTTTTTGTGAGGATTCTTTTAGAAGGCCTTTCGCAGCCAGCTTCTCCACTGACCATTGAATCTCTTTAAGTGCCCTGTCCGTGATCGTGGACTCGATATCCATGAGATAGACCTGGTAGCCTGCCTGGGCGGACACCTGTGCAATTCCAGAGCCCATAAATCCTGCACCTACCACCAGAACCTTCTGCATAAGTTATTTCCTACTCCAATTAAGTTAGAATTTTTGACAAAATCCCCTCTAACTCCCCTTTTCCAAAGGGGAGGACCCATAGCCATTCCCTTCTTACCCCGGTTTCTACGGGGGGTATGATAACAAAGAGGAAAATATTTCACCTCCCTTTGGCAAAGGGAGGTTGGGAGGGATTTTATGAAAGAATTATCAAAGAACAAAAGTATTTAAAGATCTCTGAGAGGAGATTTCCTCAAGTCTACGGATTTGGTTTGCGATCCTGAATCCCTGCCAACCTCTTCACCAACTTCTTTTTCGATTCGATATCATACTGCGTTGTAATCGCAATCGCCTCCATGACAGGAGAGCCGCCTCCATGATACGATCCCATCAGATGGATTCCTCCACTGGCAGAGCAGAGGATATCACCAATGTAGCGCCATAACTGGGCAGCATCTTCCGGGTGAACAGCCGGGTTGCGGGTGATATATTTGTAGAGGAGGTCCTTGGTCTCAGGGTTTACAAAATCTTCCTCATAGGGGAAGGTTGCTGGAATACCACCAGCGATGTCGCAGAGAATCTCTGCTTCACGAAAAACCGCTTCGCCGGTCAAGCATCGACCCACGTTCGCATAGATGGAGTGGGGGATATAACTCCCCGGACCGAAAGGTAAGGACCCTACGCCCGGGACATAGAGCTCGGGCTTGCCTAATTCCGAAGCCGTAAATCCAGCCGCATAACCTAATTCAGACACCCGTATGATCTCTGCCAGTTTATCCCGCACGTGCGGAGCCTTTGCAATGCCATTATATTCTGCGGCCAGTGCCACAGCCCCAAGCATTAAATCTCCCAGAGCTGGTTTACAGCCAGAGTAACTATGGCGATGGAACAGGGCAAAGAGAAGGGCACATGCCCCACCATAGATTGTCTCTCCGCATAAGAAGACTCGCTCCCATGGAATGAAGCAATTATCAAAGATGACATAAGAGTCGGTATAGCCCGGAGTAAAACCCCTCTTGAAGTGTTGTCGGTCACGCAGGTTATGGACGGATACGACCTGCTTGAGCCCTTCCCAGTCTGCAGGGACAGCAAAGGCTACAGCCCAGTCCTTCTCCTGCGGGAGTAGTGCGCGTGTGGGCACAACGAGAATCTCGTCAGCCACAGAAGCCTCTGAGATATGCAGTTTGGAACCCCGGACCACGATTCCATCGCTCTTTTTTTCCACCACACGGACATAAAGATCCGGATCCTTCTGTTCGCTGGGCCGTTTCATCCGGTCGCCTTTGACGTCAGTCTGGGCACAACATCCGACCAGGTCCTCTTTTTGAAATCTCTCCAGCCACTTTACGAAGTTCTGATGATATTGGGTGGCTCCTTTGTTCAGTTTGTCGGCCTCGAAGGAAGCGTTGTAGATGGCGTTGGTCGCATCAATTCCCATGCATCGCTGAATGCAACCTCCAGCCACCTGACAGAGGAGCCGGGTCATATCCTGCTTCTTATGCAAATCCTCTTTATTCTGATGGATGTGACAAAACCGATTGATCTTTTCTCCGGTGAGATGAGAGATAGCTGTACACAGGCCTTCATGTCTTGGATCGGCGGCGTAATCGAAGGTTAATCCCATGGTGTGAATCGTGGGCATCTGAATCTCGTCATCCCGGGCAATCTTTTCACCGTTGTAATAGAGATTGCGGCGCTTCTTTTTCAAATCTTCGATATATTGTTGCTTGGTCCTCATCTTTTCTTTCCTCCGCTTTTT
>VGSD01000390.1 GCA_016875155.1 Deltaproteobacteria bacterium
CTCTTCTTCAGCGAATGGCCAATGACCCTCGCACGATTACAGGAAGACCCAGTTTGACAGGGAAGGGGACCCTCAAAGAGTTCGAGGAGGTGCTGATCCAACGGGAGCCGCTCTATGAGATGGCTTCGGATGTCCGGATCGATACCTCTCAGTTGGATAGGGATGGAGTGGTCAGTCAGATTCTATCTGTCTTTAATGAAAGGGTGGTGAGAACTTAAATTGGGAGGAAATTCATTTGGAAATCTTTTCAGAATCACGACCTGGGGAGAGTCCCACGGAGAGGCCGTAGGCGTCGTGATCGATGGCTGTCCGCCTGGGATGGAACTTTCTGAAGAAGAGATTCAGAAAGAGATGGGGAGAAGAAGGCCATGCCAGGGGACTGGAACAAGCCCCAGAAGAGAGAGGGATAAGATTGAGATCCTCTCCGGTCTCTTCGAAGGAAAGACGACGGGAACTCCCATCTCCCTGCTGGTGAGAAATGAGGATGTGGATTCCAGCCCTTACGAGGAATGGAAAGAAGTCTTCAGGCCTGGACATGCTGATTTCACTTATCAGGCCAAATACGGGATCCGGGATTACCGGGGAGGAGGCAGGGCTTCAGCAAGGGAGACCGTAGGAAGAGTAGCGGCTGGAGCGGTTGCCAAAAAAATCTTAGCCCAAGAGAAGATCAGCATCTTTGCTTACACATTAGAACTTGGTGGAATTCGGGCAGAAAAGATAGATCTCGATGAGGTCGATAAGAATTTTTTGCGTTGCCCAGACCCCAAGACGGCTCTCGAAATGGAAAAAAGGATTGAAGAAGTGAAACTCCAGGGCGATACGCTTGGAGGGATTGTGGAGGTTCTTGTCAGAGGATGTCCCCCTGGGTTGGGTGAACCGGTATTTGATAAATTAGAAGCGGATCTGACCAAGGGATTGATGAGCATCGGAGCGATACGAGGCGTGGAGGTGGGGGCTGGATTTAAGGTGGCCCGAATGCTTGGATCAGAGTGTAATGATCCCCTGAGGCCAGGGGGGTTCGAAAAAAATGATTCCGGCGGGATTTTGGGAGGGATATCCGCTGGCGAACCGATTCTTCTTCGTGTGGCTGTAAAGCCCATCCCCTCCATTCGAATGGAACAGAGAACAGTCGATACCTCCTCAAAACCTGTTTCATTGAAGATTGAAGGACGGCACGATGTCTCGGCCATCCCTCGAATCATACCGGTCTGCGAGGCAATGGTAGCCCTTGTGCTGACCGATCACCTGCTCCGTCAGAAAGCCTTGGAGAGATAAAGATGGGAGAGGAGAGGCCAGATCCTACGATAGTATATCTCGGTCCACCCGCGACCCATACCCATCTCGCCTGTATCAAATACTTCGGGAATTCCCTTCAAGTCCTACCTAAGGGAAGCCTTCAGGAGGTCTTTGAAATGGTGGAGAAGGCAGAGGCGGACTATGGGGTTGCTCCTGTGGAGAATTCCACGGAAGGATCGGTTCATCGAACCCTGGATCTTCTCATCCATTCAGAGGTGAAGATCTGCGGAGAAGTGATGATGCAGGTCTCTCATGATCTCCTTTCTCAGAGCGGAAGACGGGAGGATATTCGAAAGATCTATTCCCACCCACAAGCCCTGGAGCAATGCAGAGCTTGGTTGAGAAAGAACTTCCCTCATGCAGAACTCGCTGAAACAATAAGCACGGCAAAGGCTGCTCAAATGGCCGTGGAGGATAAGGCGATTGCAGCGGTCGCCAGTTCACTTGCCGCCCGATTCTATGGGTTGAAACCGATTGAATCAGGAATAGAAGATCACATCCAAAATTATACACGATTTCTGATCCTCAGCCGACAGTTCGGGGAGAAGACGGGAAGGGATAGGACATCAATTCTTTTTTCGATTCCCCATTCTCCAGGCTCACTCTTCAGGGTGCTTAAACCTATTGATGAAAGGAAAATTAATCTGACGAAGATCGAGTCCCGACCCGTTAAAAATAAGCCATGGGAATATATTTTCTTCTTAGATTTTGAGGGCCATGTCTCAGACGCTCCCATTCATGAAATCTTGGAGGAGATGAAAGATCATGTCTTGTTTATGAAGTTCCTGGGTTCTTACCCAAGGGAGCCATAAGAGTGGAATGGGTATGAGCCAATTGCGTGATGACAGAATGGACCCCAGAGGGGCAGGCGGACCAGACTCCGAAATCTTTAGGATTGCGGATCATTAGATGTTTAAAGGAAAGATTCGTCATCGATGAAAATGAGGTTTTTTGGGTTTTGCAGCGTTTGGAGTTTATCATTAAGCGGTGCCGCTCTAAATCTTTCTTCGCTGGTCCGCCTGCCCCTCTGGATTCATCATTCCCATGGATTTCTACCACGGGAAAAGAAATGTCTATAGAGGTTGAAAATAATGAGATCTGAAGTCGCTGAGATGGGGGAAAGGGTTAAGAGGGGCCGCATTGGCCTCAAGGATATGCTGACACTTGTGGATGTGACCCTTGAAGATCAGTTATGGGGTTCTGAACGCCTCTTCCCTTACGAGGTCTTTCAAGGACTCCATGAATTAATGGCGAGGACGGTTCATGGAACGAGGATTGAGCGTTCCAGGCCAAAAGGCAACAGTCAGCCTTTTCACATCTTCGAGATCCATACGGAAGAAGGAGATACCCTTGGCTATCTCAACATGATTTTTCTCAGAAAACCGATCCCTTGTTATTATTTGGTCTATGTGGAGGTTCTGGCTTCCTTTCGTGGCCGAGGGCTGGGCAATAAGATCCTCAAGGCCTTCAAGGAGTTTGTGGAGAATAAAGGGGCCGTGGGACTTCTGGATAACATCATTCCCACCGATGAACCGACCTGGGATATTTATATGAAACTCGGTTGGAAGGATATCAAAGAACTGATCGGCGAAAACTTGGTCAATGGTGAGAGACGCTACATGGTCTTCATCCCAGCCCCAATGGAATCCCTTGATCTGAAAGGCAGGCTGATCAAACTCCTGTTCAAAGTTAAGAAGAAGCGGCCTATTATCGATATGCATGACAACGAAGCCATGGTCAAGCGAACGATTTCAGAATTTCGATCGGTGTACGAGACCTTGGAGCACCTCTTCGATATAGAGCTTTCCACCGGGACTTCAACACCCTTTATGTGTTTCATGTTTACCAAGTTTGTCACGAAAGTACTCGGGTTCAGAAGGGGGATCACCACACTGCTTGGATATACTGGCGGGGAGTCCCTTGAACAGATCTCCCTCTCGAAGCAGATCAAGTCCCTTCCCATTCAATCCTATTCTCTGTGGAGTTCGAAGGAAGGGCAGGCTGACCTATGGGGAGAGGAAGGATTCATCCAATGTCTGCCCGAGGAGCTAAAAAGGGAACCTACCCTTTATATCGAGAATCTTTCCTTCTATCGGAGGCCTTATCTCTCTTCCTGGTTTAGGGAGAAAAAAGGAAGAGGACCTCTTAACTTGAAAATCGCTGATCTCCTTGACCTGGGATTCGATCCCACAAGGTTAAGGGAGTTCCGGCATGAAGGGGTGGAGTATATCTTC
>VGSD01000391.1 GCA_016875155.1 Deltaproteobacteria bacterium
AATACAAATTCTTCCCTTCACTGTTCCTCCCCCTTCAGAGAGATTTTAAATAGACCAATCCTCTCAGGAGGGAGTTACCGACTCCTCTGCTCGAGGCGATTTTCAATGATGACATTATCTACGATCTCGCCGCAGAAGATGCATCTCCACCCGAAAAATTCCTCGGAGACACCAAAGAACTTCTCGTAAACCATGACTCCGCCACAACGATAGCACTTCATATTAACCTCCTGATTGGAAAAATAAGCAAATTTCATACCAAAAATGGAATTAAGTCCACAGGTTAAGAAGAAATAGATGTTTTTGTCCTTAATTTCTAATTTCCGGACTTAAACTACATCGGAAATATCTTCAAAATTAAAGACAAAATTGCAACGAAAAGGTTCTGAGGTCTTAGTTTAAAGATGGATGGGGGTTTAAGATTGAAGAAGAGAATAAAATTGTATGTATTTTGACACTAAAAATAGAGATAGTGGATAATTATTGAAAAATAAATTTTAATTTCAAATAGTTATGAATATGTCTAATTTTGGACAATGTTGTACTAAAATCATTCTTCTGAAAGTCCGTATCGTCTCATTTTTCCATAGAGGGTTGAGCGATTAATCTTCAGTTTTTTTGAGGCCTTATGCTTGTTCCAGTTGGTCTCTTTTAGGGTTTTTAAGATGAGATCTTTTTCAAAATCATGTAGAGTTACAAGATGTTCTCCCTGTAAAGGCTTCTGTAAGAGATACTGGGGAAGGTCTTTCGTTGATATTTCATCCTTTTTGCCGATAATCACAGCGTGTTCAATTACATTCTCCAACTCACGGACATTGCCAGGCCAAGAATGGGCTAAAAAGATTTCCATGACATCAGGCGAGAAATCGACAATTTTTTTCCCTTTCTCCTGGCTAAATTTTTCCATGAAATGTGAGGCGAGGAATGAAATATCATCCTTTCTTTCACGAAGAGGTGGGACGAAGATGGGGATGACATTGAGGCGGTAATAGAGGTCTTCCCGGAAGGTTCCCTTCTTCATCTCTTCCATCAGATTCTTGTTCGTAGCCGCAATCACCCTGACATCAACTTCAAGGGTTTCCTCCCCTCCAACCCTTTCGAACCTCCGATCCTGAAGAACCCTAAGGAGCAGGATCTGGGTCGGGGGTGAGACCTCGCCGATTTCGTCCAGGAAGATCGTTCCCCCATGGGCCAGTTCGAACCGGCCCGCCTTCCTGCGAATGGCGCCGGTGAAGGCTCCCTTCTCATGGCCGAAAAGTTCGCTCTCTAAGAGATTCTGAGAATAGGCTGAGCAGTTGGCAACGATAAAGGGTTTGTTCTTCCGTGGGCTATTGAAATGGATCGCCCTTGCGATCAGTTCCTTGCCTGTTCCGCTCTCTCCCTGGATGAGGACGGTTGAGTCCGTATCGGAGATGTCTGAGATCAATTCATAGATCTCCTGCATCCGGTCGCTCTTTCCGATGATGTTTGCAAAACTGTATCGTCTTTCAAGAGCTTGGGTAAGCAGGATGTTCTTATTTCTTTCTCTCCTCAGATCGTCATGGAGATCTTTAATTCGGAGCATCACCTTTACCTTGGCCAAGAGCTCCTCGTTGATAAAAGGTTTGGTGAGGTAGTCATCGGCTCCCAGGTTTAAGCCGTTGAGTTTATCCTGAAGGCTGGAGCGAACCGTGAGAATGATCACAGGAACGAACCGGAGAAGATCATCCTCCTTAATTTTCTGACAGATGTTTCTTCCATCTTCATCGCCTAACATCACATCGAGGAGGATCAGATCAACGGGCGCCTCTCCCTCTGGAGACTTCCGCCTTTCGGCCTCAAGGAAACTGATGGCTTCTGCCCCAGAAAAAGCAGGGATGACCTGATAACCCTCCAGCTCGAGGAGGGCGGTGATCATCTCCACCGTATCCCGCTCATCATCGACGACCAGTATCTTTTTAGGTTCCCGCTCTTCCATCCAACCGTTTCCTTTTCGATGGATAATATGACCGAACCAGCCTCATATGTCAATTCATTCATCAAACATCAGGAGGTTTCGCAGGGTGGGATTTTTTCTTTGAGTTGCTTCTTCTTTGCTGGCGTCAGTTCCTCTTTGATCTTCCAGTCCTTTTGGGCAAAGTCATCGTTGCCCTTGATGAGGAGCCATTCCTTTCCCGTGGTTTTTCCTCTCATCAGAACAAGGGAGAAACTTCCCTTCAATTTCTTTCCTTTGAGAGAGAAACGGAGTTTGCCCTGTTTTAAGGAGATCTCCGGGTTTCCTTCTGCATCGAAACTGCCGGAGTCCCAGATGAGGACCGATCCGGCTCCATAAAGTCCTTCTGGAATGATCCCTTCGAAGTCGCCATATTCGAGGAGATGATCTTCCACCATCACAGCCAATCTTTTGTCTGCTGGATTCATGGACGGTCCTTTAGGAATGGCCCATGATTTTAGGACGCCGGCTATCTCCAGCCGGAAGTCATAGTGAAGTCGGGTGGCATGGTGTTCATGGACGACGAATCTCATTTTATGCCTCGTGTTCTATCTGTGAAACAAAAAGTTTTCTTCTGAAGCGTCAGGCTTGAATAAACCAATGGACCGGCATCCTCAAGCTCACTGGGTCCGGGTAGGATTTAAGATATCCAATCCTCAGAATCCATTGGATCTCACCGGTTAAACCTAATTCCTTGGCCACCTGTTTTTTCCCAGGGTCTTCTTCCAGCATCTGCGTCATGGGATGGACGGCGATCATCTTTTCACGTATCTTAAGTAGCATCTTTTCGAAAACTCTCCCATATTCAATCAACGTCAGAATGTTTGAATCAGAACTGGTCACCACCAACCACCCACCACATGTCTTCACCTGTTTGGCAACAATATCCACTGTCTGTTTCCGGAAGCTCTCTTTCAGGGCCGATTGACGATTATAAAAATTACGGACAAATAAACCGGCTATCCCTTTGATTTCCATACTCTCTGGGGTTAATCCATTTCGATATTGTTTTGCTTCTTTATTCGACCACCGGATCCAATTTGCCAGTTCTTCCTGGGCAGGATCACGAAACGCTTGTTTCCGATTGGTTTCGATCGTCCCTTCCTGGAGATATTTCCCCTGAGGAGAATGATTCGGGAAATAGAAACTGTGCGGGGAGGGAACGTTGGCAATAGGACAAGATTTTGCCTCATGTCTGGTGATATATTTTAGGTCATCCGTCTTTATCTCCTGATCCGTGAAGCCACTTCGAACCGTTCTTCTCTGCTTGACTTTCGCAAGGGGGAAATCAAGGGTTTTCCCTTTTTTGAGGTGAACCTCTGCAATCTCAGGGTCCATTGGGCTCTTGGCAATGATTTGAAGATCCACCTCATAGCCGAAGGTTCCAGCGGCGATGACGAGGTTTTCAATGAAGGCCCCCATGCCAAGTAGGAGTTCCCGGTTTTCAGGATCAACGGCCGGCAGCCAACGCTTCTTATCGGAGCCGATCACCCAGTGTTTCGGTTCTACGATTTTTACTGTCCAGGGCTGGGTATTGTGGCCACTGGGTGCAAGTG
>VGSD01000392.1 GCA_016875155.1 Deltaproteobacteria bacterium
AGAACGATCGGAGCCGGCATTGCTCGGGCCGCCTCAACCGGAGGTGAGGTCTGGGTCGCCGCAGGGACTTATTCGGAACGAATCAGGATTCCTGCTTTCGTTTATCTTTATGGAGGATTTGCAGGAAACGAAACAGATAGAAACAACAGAAACATTTCAGCCAACCCAACCATTCTCGATGGAGGCGGCGTCCCCAATTTCGTCCAAAGCATCGGTGCAGGTTATCTGGTGAGCGCGCTGGATGGCTTTACGATTCAGAATGGGGGCAGTTATACTGGCGGGGCTTATCCCTTCCCATACCCTCGACACGGAGGCTCGGGCGGAGGCATCCATATCAGTCTTAGTTCTCCATATATCTTGAATAACCTCATCCGTCGGAACTCCATGGGAGATCCGTTTGACAATGCGAATAAACCCGCTTATGGAGGTGGGATTTACGGCTTTTTAAGCCATCCCATCATTTCTGTAGGCGATACCGAAAACAGACCCAAGAAGAATATCGGTAGGTGATACCTTTTTAGGCTTTAGATGTACCAACCCCCCTTCATTCCGCTGATCGTGTCCCATAAGTTGGGGGGCTGGACACAAGGAGAAGAATATTGTATAAATAGGCCGTGCGAATCTGCGGCCAAGAGTTTAGCCACGAGATTTGTGATCGAATCCGGGCCACCATTGAATCGGAGCCGACAATATCGCGTCGGGCCTTGTCGTTGCGCGTTTGCGAATGGCTCAACTGGAAGACCCCCAATGGCAGGCCGAAGGAGATGAGCTGTCGAGTGGCCCTTCTGAAGTTGCAAAGTGAGGGGCATCTCTTTCTTCCGGAGCCAGGAGTTCGCCACTGGACTATGGCTCAGGGAGAAAGGCCTGGTCTGTCGCTTCCGGAGATTGAATCGCTCAGGTGCCGGTTGAAGACGTTGGGGGAAGTCACATTGGTCTTTGTTGAAAGTAAGAACCGGCCGCTCTCCCGTCTCTGGAATGACCTGATGGAGACGTATCATTATCTGGGAGCCGGCCCCCTGTGTGGGGCGCAGGTGCGCTATTTGATCGAGAGTTCGGTTTACGGATGGATCGGAGGACTGGCCTTCAGTGCGGCTGCTTGGCGAGTGGCCCCTCGGGATCGATGGATTGGTTGGAGCGAAGAGGCCCGGAAAGCGAATCTTGCGAAGGTGGTCTGTAACAGCCGATTTCTGCTTGTGCCTCGCGTGGCCGATTTGGCTTCCCACGTGCTTTCGCTCTGTGCTCGACGAGTGCAGCAGGATTGGGTGGAGCGTTATGGGGTGAGGCCGATATTGCTTGAGACCTATGTCGAGCGAGACCGGTTTGAGGGGACCTGCTACTGCTCGGCCAATTGGGTTCACGTGGGAGAGACCCAGGGGCGAGGGCGGATGGATCGGGACCGGGCTTATTCGACACCTGTCAAGGATGTCTATGTCTATCCTCTTCAAAGAAACGTCCGCAAAGTTCTCTGTGTTGAGCCGCAGTGCAAGCCGATCCAGCATCCATTGCGGCAGGTAGAGGTGGGGCAAGATTGGGCGGAGGAGGAGTTGGGGGAGGTCGATCTTGGAGACCAGCGGTTGAACAAGAGGTTGGTCAGCATTGCGCAGGCCTTCTATGCACGGCCTCAGGCCAATATTCCCCAAGCCTGTCAGACACGGGCAGAAGTGAAGGCTACGTATCGGTTTTTGGATCATCCTGAGACGAGGATGGAAACGATTCTGCAGCCCCATGATCAAGCCACCGTGTCCCGGATGAGTCGGGAGGAGGTGATTTTGGCGGTTCAAGATACGACCTCGCTCAACTACACGGCGCATCCTGCCACGGAGAACCTTGGGCCGATTGGATCCCGGAAGGATGGAGCCATCGGACTGCTCGTGCATAGCACGATAGCGTTTAATCGGGAGGGGACGCCGCTGGGATTGCTCGATGTACAGTGCTGGGCGAGAGACGGGGCGGACTTTGGGAAGAAGAAGCGTCGCCATAGCCTGCCGATTGAGGAGAAGGAAAGTTATAAGTGGCTGAAGAGTTTTCGGAAAGTGGGGGAGGCGCAAAAGCAATGTCCCGAAACGACAGTGGTCAGTGTGGGGGATCGAGAGGCGGATATCTATGAGATTTTTGAATTGGCCTTGAGCGATCCTTCGGGGCCAAAGCTTCTGATTCGAGCTGAACAGGACCGGTTGCTTGCGGAAGGGCAGGGGCACTTGTGGGAGAAGATGGCTCAACAGGAGGTTTCGGGGATACAGGAAATCCACGTTCCCCGCCAGAAGGATCGGCCAGCCCGAGTGGCTCAACTGGAAGTCCGATTTGCAGAAGTCACTCTGAGGTCTCCCAAAAACAAGAAAAGGCGCCGCGATTTGACCCTGTGGGCGGTGTGGGCGCGGGAGGCCGAAGCGCCTCCCAAAGGGGAGCGCATTGACTGGATGCTTTTGACCACCTTGCCGGTGACCACCTTTGAAGAAGCCATCGAGAAATTGGCCTGGTATACGATCCGCTGGGGAATCGAGGTTTATCATCGTACGCTCAAGAGTGGATGCAAGGTGGAAGAGCGGCAACTGGGACATGCGGATCGTATCGAAACCTGTCTGGCGATTGACATGGTAGTGGCGTGGCGGATTTTTCATCTGGCAAAGCTCGGCCGAGAAACTCCCGATGTCCCTTGCACGGTTTTCTTTGAAGAAGCGGAATGGAAAGCATTGGTCGCTTATGTTACTCAAAATCCAAAACCTCCTGAGAAGCCTCCTACCCTCCGAGAGGCCATTCGGATGGTTGCCACTCTGGGTGGGTTCCTTGGCCGCAAAGGCGATGGTGAACCCGGGACCAAGAGTCTCTGGTTGGGGCTGCAACGACTTGACGATCTGTCGTCGATGTGGAAGCTGTTAGCTGCAATAGATAGCTCCTATCCTTCTTCGCCTCCCCTTGTGTCCAGCAACCCAGGTTATGGGTAAAGATCAGTCTAATGACAGAGGGGGGCCCAATTCTGGTCGCATGCCACAACGAGCGGCGATGTAAATCAAATATAATGCCGAAAGAACTAGCCCTGGAACGACACTCCCGATATAGAGCTTACCCACAGACAATCCCGACTGGTCTCCCATGACGATGAGCATGATACTGGGGGGGATGAGAATGCCAAGCGTTCCCCCTGCCATAATCGTTCCTGCGGTCAGTTTCTTATCGTAACCATATTTGATCATCATGGGCAGAGCCAAAAGCCCCATGCTCACCACCGATGCCCCGATCACCCCCGTGCAGGCAGCAAAGATGGTGCAGACGACGACCACTGCCAAAGCCACCCCTCCTCGTAGACGACCCAACAGATAGCGTAGTGAGTCAAAAAGATCGTCGGCGACGCCGGAGTACATCAACAGGTTGGCCATCAGAATAAACATGGGAATAGCTACCAGAATAAAATTATCTGTCAGGCCCAGAATGCGATTGACAAAAAGAGGGAAACACGCGGGCCCCCATGAAATAAGGCCGAAAATCACTGCCAGCCCGCCCAAAACAAAGGCCAACGGATGCCCGAGA
>VGSD01000393.1 GCA_016875155.1 Deltaproteobacteria bacterium
AGGGTGTTGCCCGTTGTCGTCCAATCCCGTAGAGAACAGATCAGATAGGCTGCTAATCCCATAGGAAGGCTGCAGAAAAGGTTCTTCAGAAGGGTTTTGATGTTTTTCGCTATATCGATTTTTCCAATTTTTGAGTTCAGCTTCCAGAAAAGAAGGACAAGGTTCAGGGTGGACGAGAGACTGGTGGCCAACGCCAATCCTCCATGCTTCAGGGGATGGATCAACACTGCAATAAAGGCCACATTCGCCCCTAAGCAGATCAAGCCAATTCTGAGCGGGGTCCGAGTATCCTGCAAGGAATAGAAGGCGGGTACAACCGTCCTGGCACCAGCAATTGCCCAAAGACCAACGCAATAGAAGAGAAGCGCTCTTGCCGTCATTTCCGTTGCGCCGTAATCAAATACACCCCGCTGAAAAAGAAGGTTGACAATCGGGGTTTTCAGGGCGATCAACCCAACCATGGCAGGAATGCTGATGAATGAGGTGAGGCGAAAGGTGAAGGAGACCGTCTCTTTAAATTCATCTATTTTCCCCTGAGTAGCCAGTGTCGAAAGGCTCGGCAGGGACGCCATCCCAACAGCGATGGCAAAGGTTCCCAGAGGAAACTCCATCAACCGATCCGCATAGAACAGATAAGACACGCTCCCGCTCGGAAGAAATGAGGCAAAGATGGTGTCGATGAAGACATTGATTTGATAAACAGCGGTGCCAATCAAACCCGGAACCATGAGAAGACCAATCCGCTTGATGGCCGGATGTCGAAAATTAAAATCGAATCGGAAGGTGATCCTCTTTTTCCGTAAGAAAGGAAGCTGAAAAAGAAATTGGATGATCCCTCCGGCGAGAACGCCCAGGGCAAGCGTCATCACTGGTATTTCAAAAGCATGATAAAAGATAAGCACGGAAAGGATGATGGAGATATTCAGGAAGATCGGGGCAACGGCTGGTGCAAAGAAATGCCTGTGAGAGTTCAGAACTCCCATACAGAGGGCGAAGAGACCCATGAAAAAGAGGTAGGGAAAGATGATTTGATTAAGCGTAACGGTCAGATGAAACTTTTCGGGATATTCCGTATACCATCCGGGCGCAATGACCCGGATTAAAATCGGCGAGAAGAGGATTCCGAGAACGGTTAGAACCAATAAGATGACCCCACCGATGGTGAAGGCAGTATGGGTGACTTTTCGGCTTTCTTCCTCCGACCGCTGTGTAAGATACTCTGTGTAAACCGGAATGAAGGAAATGGTGAGAGACCCCTCTCCCACCAACCGCCTCCAGAGGTTTGGGATTCGAAAGGCTACGAAAAAGGCATCGGCCGCCATCCCTGCCCCAAAGAAATGGGCAATGACCATATCTCTAAAAAATCCCAGAATACGGCTTAGGAGCGTCCCCATTCCTATGGTGGATGCGGCTTTCGTAATTTTCTTATTCTCGGTCATCATATGAAACACGAATAAATCGAATGTTAGTGAATTTCACGAATAAACCCTGATTCGTGTCATTCGTTATCATTCGTGACATTCGGCAGTTAACACACTTGACACACGCTACCCTAAAATGTTAAAAAAATCAATAAGCTTTCACCCTTCCCTCTCTCCCAAACGGGGAGAGGGCGGGGGTGAGGGGAAGAAAGGAGATTCAATTTTGGCAACACACGAATCTGCCATTAAGAGGGCAAAACAGAATGAAAAAAGGAGGGTGCGAAACCTCCATATCGAAACAACATTAAAGACCTCGGTTAAAAAAGTGCGGGAAGCAATTGATGAAAAGGATGTAGAGGGAGCCAGAAAAGCTCTCTTAAAAGCCATACCTCTCATTCAGAGGGGACGTTCAAAGGGTATTCTCCATAAAAATACCTCCGCAAGAAAGATCTCACGGCTAGTTCAGGCAGTCAATGCATTATCTAAAAAACAATGAAATAGCCTAACGGATTCCTCGGGGTCGGCAGAGGTCAATTACCAGTTTCTCCATCAGAAGGTTTTTGGGGCCCCTTCCAGTTTTTATGGCTAAATCGGTCTCGTGACACTTTCGTATCCCTTCCTCCAGAGAGGTTACTGAGAAACTTCTCCCCTGTTCAATAAACTTCTTAACATTCCAAACTGGCATCCGTAGTTCACCTGCCATCTCTTCAAGATTTTTCCGTTTGGAAGCCAACTCCTTCGCTCTCCAGATATTCCAGTAATGTCTGGACATCATTCCCACAAGCAGAGGGACAGGATCATCCTTTCGCTTCGGAGTTGGCTCTTCTTTCTTAAAAGGGATGGTTTTCAATTCTAATGTCTTCTCCAGTATGGAAAGCGCCTTTTCCAGGTTCTGCTGACCGATCGCATCGGTTAAATCGAACACCGTGCTTACCTTTGTCTCTGAAATGATCCCTTCCACATCAGAGAGCTCTACCTTTTTCCTGTCTCCGACACTTAAAAAGGCTTTCTCCAATCCGTTATCGAGATCTTGGAGATGATCTCCCATCACTTCGATCAGGTAGTTGGCCCCCTCTTCGGAGATCGCTCTTCCCTTTTCCTCCATCCTTTTTTTTACCCACGAGACAAGCCCCCTCCCCTTGAACCGGGGATATTCGATCACTTTTCCAACCTTTTCCATCTCCTTTTTATATGTTTTCCAAGGCCCTATCGTCTGAGCGCACATGACCAAACAAGTACTGGGAGAAGGATTCCGAATATAAAGAAGCAACGCCTCGACATTCTCGTCATCAAACTGTTCTGCTCTCCGGATAAGAACAAATCGGTATTGAGAAAACATCGGAAGGGTCTGGGCAGTCTGGACGATCTCCTGACCGCTGTGTTCCTCTCCATTAAAGAGGTGAAGATTGAGCCCTCTCTCCTTGTGTGAGAGGGTCTGGTCCAGTAATCTCCGGACCTCCTCTTCGATGAGGTACTCCTCAGGACCATAAAGGAAACAAATGTTGGAAGTGGGGGAGTTTGGTTTCGTCATAAATTTTTTTGTTATTTATTGACTCCGCATATTGTTTTAATAGACTTTCTAAAGCTGAGTAATGGAGCCTCACGGGCAAAGCCCGTGGTACCTCCATAAAGATACCCTCCTACGCCAAGGCTTCGGAGGGTTATCCGCCTTCAGCGAAATCCGCCGAAGCAGTAATTTATAAGCCCATAACTAACTTTGGCAATTATGCGCATTCATCCACGGGCAGATCCCGTGGTCTTCTGCGTAGGCGGATAACTTTCCTCCCTGGCATCTCCAGTTTTATTAACATCCGATATCTTTTTGAGATAAGTCTTCAACATTTTATAGGAGCTTTTATTCTCCGAGCATCTGTCTTATCTGCTCTTTGAGCAACGGCAGTTTGTTTTGGATAATATCCCATATGATCTCGTGGTCAACGCCAAAATATTCGTGGATAAGGATGTCCCGCAGGCCGGCTATCTTCTTCCATTCTACTTCAGGATATTTCAAACGTATATCTTCGGGCAATTTTTTGATGGCTTCGCCGATGATTTCAAGATTTCGAACTACGGCATCAATGGTTTTAG
>VGSD01000394.1 GCA_016875155.1 Deltaproteobacteria bacterium
GGAGATAACCTTTCCCAGGACCAATCCCTTCTCCGACTCCACGATGACCGACTCCCCCGCCCCCAGGGGAAGTTCTCCAGCATCGAATTCCTCTGCTTTGCTATTGATCATTCTGACATAGACCATTCGAACCATCTTCTCTATCCTTAGCAGGATGCTGAAAAACGCCCATCTACTTTGTTCCCCTCATCCTTCGTCGTTGCAGCGTACACCCAAGTACGCCTCACTCCTCAGGATTTCGGGCGCCTCGTATCTGGGCATTTTTGATGAGCATCCTGCAAAAAAAACATTTTCAGCAAACTATTAGGCCCAGGAGAGCATCATCGCCTCCAGTGACAGCCTCGTATTGGCATTGCCTCTGATCGCCCTTGAGGTTTGATGGAGAATCTCTATTCGTTTTAGGATGGAAGAGAGGCTCCATTTCTCTGAGATTTCTTTAAGTTCTTCTGCCAGATCGGAATGAATCAATCTCGAACTCTCCCTTTCCATTGATGTCTTCATCACAACAAGATCCCTCAACAGCGTCTTCGCCATCTCAAGGATTAATCGGAGATTCTCTCTCTGGGAGGGGAGTGATTCGACCCAGCCTTCTTTCTCTTCCATGGAAAGCGATTTCGATCCTACCCATCCTTCGAGAAGCTCTTTTCTCGGAATTTCGGTAATCTCCTCTTTAATCTCCAGAGCCTTTCCAGGACTCCCTTCGGAAAGGGAGGCGAGAAGACGGGCCTCGTTTTCTTCCAGGCCTTTCTCCTTCATCAACCAGTCAGAAACGAGATGAGAAGGAAGAGGATTAAAACGGATCGACTGGCAGCGAGAGAGGATCGTGGGCAAAATAAACCTGGAGTTATTCGCGAGCAGAATGATCACCGTATGGAGCGGCGGTTCTTCCAGCGTTTTAAGAAGGGTATTGGGTATATCATGGGCCATTCGATCTGCTGCGGTCAGGATGACCACTCTCCGTCTTCCCTCATAGGGCCGGTAAGCCAGGGATCTCTGCATCTGTTTCACCTGCTCTATCTTGAGGGTCTGACCCTCGGGTTCAATGAGTGAGACATCGGGGTGGAGAAGGTGATCAATCTTTTTACAGGAAGAACATTGGTCACATCCATCCACTTGATTTTCTCCTTCGAGGCAGTTGAGGGCCTTGGCAAACTGGAGGGCCACGAGGCTCTTTCCGATCCCCTCACTCCCAAGAAAGAGGTAACTGTGGACAACCTTCTCCTGAACGATTGCCCGCTGAAGTAAATTGATTGGCCTTTCATGGCCCATGATGTTTTTGAAAGACATAATTGAATCAATTGCGGATTGCGGAATGCGGATTGCGGATTTAAATTCCGAAATCCGAATTCCGAAATCCAAAATTAAAGTACTTGATCAACAATCTCGCGAATCTTCTCGAAGACTTTGTCTTCGCCTGCGCGGGTATCGATGACTCTTACCCGTTGAGGTTCTTTCTTTGCAATGGCCAGATACCCTTTCCTCACCCGATGATGAAACTGGATTTTCTCTCTCTCAAAACGCCCTTCCTTCTCATTTCTCGATATTCGGTTTCTCTGGAGTGCCCTCTTTAATCCCAGATCCGAAGGACAATCGAGAAGGAAGGTGAGGTCGGGTTTGACCCCCTGAGAGGCGAGATGGTTCAGTTTACTAATCAGGGTTAAGTCTATTGTTCGGCCATACCCCTGATAGGCGAGGGTGGCATCATTAAAGCGGTCGCAGAGAACGATATTCCCCTTTTTAAGGAGAGGTTTGATCACCTCATTGATATGTTGTGCCCTGGCTGCCTCATAAAGAAGGAGTTCACTAAAGGGGGTTAATTTTCGATGATTCGGGTCAAGAAGAATCTTTCTGATCTTCTCACTGATAGGGGGTCCTCCGGGCTCGCGTGTCACCTTACAGGAAAACCCTTTTCGGGTCAGGTATCTTTTTAAGCGTTGAATCTGAGTGGTCTTTCCGCTACCCTCCACTCCCTCAAACGTGATAAAGAGAGACAAGTGCACTCCTCTTGGCGATAAATAAATATTTGAAATCTAAGCCAAAATATAAGTCAGAGTTCAGTCCATTGTCAAGATTTTCGGGGGAGATTTCTGAAAAATCTGTGGAATCGGTTTTAGAAATCAATGTAATCTGAGAGCGAAAATCAGTTTTTCAGAGCTCTCCGAAGAAAGGGAAGAATAAGGAGGCGGGGTAGGGTTAGGGCATTTGGATCCCGGGACAGAGCCAGACCAATGGTCATGGCTTCGTGACCTGCTTCGGGTTGGGCCCGGTAAGTCCCCAGAAGCCTGTCCCACCAGGTCAGGTTGAAACCAAAATTGCTGTTATATTCTTTGATCAAAACGGAATGGTGGACCCGGTGCATTTCGGGTGTCACCACAAAGAGTCTTAGCACACGGTCAATCGAATTCGGAAGCCGTACGTTTCCATGATTGAACATGCTCGTGGCATTGAGAACGACCTCGAAGAGAATGACGGCTAAAGGAGAAGGGCCCAGGGTGATGACAGCGACCATTTTTATTCCCATGGAGAGAAGAATCTCAATGGGATGAAACCGGATTCCTGTGGTGACATCGAAATCGAGGTCGGTGTGATGGACCCGGTGAAGCCGCCAGAATAAAGGAATAAAATGGAACATGGCATGCTGAAGATAGATGACGAAATCAAGGAGCAATAAAGCGAGAATAATTTCCAGCCCGTAAGCAAGTTGGAGATTATTGAATAAACCCCAGCCGCGACTCTGCGCTAAGAGAGCCACTCCAACAGCCTGGATCGGAAGGAGCAATCGAAGAGCCAGGGTGTTGATAAAGACCAGACCCAGGTTACTATACCAGCGCAGGGCCTTTGATGTTTTAAGGGGACGACGGGGAGCGAGAATTTCCCAGGCCGCCATGACGATCAGGATGACAAAGAAAAAGGAGAATCGAATAACGCCCTCATGGGCTAAAATAAAATCAGCCATTCTCCATTCCACATTTCTTTATTGTCTTCCTTTCAAATGTATTCAAGAAGCTTTTTCAAGACGCTCTGCTACCCAGACCTTGATTATGGATTGTCGGGGTACGCCCAACCGTTTTGCTTCTTTATCCAATAACTGAATCATCCACAGGGGGAAATCCACATTCACCCGTTTCTGTTCCTGCCCGGGTCTTCTTGCTTTTTTAATATCAAGGTATTTTGAGACGTCTTCACCCTCATCAAATTTTTTATCAAGTTCTTTAGCTTTCATATATCTCAACCTCCTCTTTTCTGGATCGTCGCACTGAAATAATCCGGACCTTTTCGTTTCGATAAGTAATAATCGCCGACCAGTGCTTTTCCAAAATCTTTCCGATTACCACAAACCTTGGTTCATCGATAGTCTTTAATGGAATCTCAATAAAATCAGCATCATCCCATATGATGGCCCACAGGAAAGGGGGTCAGGTCTATTTTCTTAGCATTTTATCTTTTGCCTTTAAAATTCTATGCGCAATGGACGTGCCATGGTTATCCTATACCGCAATATCAAT
>VGSD01000395.1 GCA_016875155.1 Deltaproteobacteria bacterium
ATAGTCGGAAGTGGTCTCTTCAATCTGCGCACGGATCTGTTTCACCCGGGCTTCGATATCATCCTTATCCCCATCTCCGTCAACCACTGTGGTATTATCTTTATCAATCACGATCCGTTTGGCCTGGCCCAGATCGTTCAGTTTAATGTTTTCGAGTTTGATCCCGAGGTCCTCAGAGATGACTTTTCCTCCAGTGAGGATGGCAATGTCTTCCAACATCGCCTTTCTCCGGTCTCCGAAGCCAGGGGCTTTGACCGAACAGCATTTCAGGGTGCCGCGAAGTTTATTGACGACGAGTGTCGCAAGGGCTTCCCCTTCCACATCCTCAGCGATGACGAGCAAGGGTTTGCCCATCTTTGCGATCTGTTCGAGGATGGGAAGCATATCCTTCATATTGGAGATTTTCTTCTCGCTCAGGAGAATATAGACATTCTCAAGGACCGCCTCCATCTTCTCGGGGTCGGTGACGAAATAGGGCGAGAGGTAACCGCGGTCGAACTGCATTCCTTCCACCACATCGAGCGTAGTCTCCATTCCCTTGGCTTCCTCCACTGTGATCACACCCTCTTTGCCGACTTTGTTCATTGCCTCAGCGATGATGTTTCCAATGGTCTCGTCATTATTGGCAGAGATGGTTCCGACCTGAGAGATCTCTTTGGGATCCTTTGTCGGTTTGCTCAACTTCTTCAACTCTTTGATCACTTCCTCAACGGCCATATCAATACCGCGTTTCACATCCATGGGGTTGGCACCTGCCACCACAACCTTCATCCCTTCACGGTAGATCGCCTGAGCCAGAACTGTGGCGGTAGTTGTTCCGTCTCCTGCGGTGTCCGAGGTTTTGCTTGCAACCTCCTTGACCATCTGGGCTCCCATGTTTTCAAATTTATCTTCGAGGTCAATCTCTTTTGCAACGGTGACACCATCCTTCGTGATGGTCGGCGATCCAAAGGATTTTTCCAAAATGACATTGCGGCCCTTGGGACCAAGGGTCACTTTGACAGCATCGGCTAAGACATTCACCCCCCGCAATATGGCATTACGGGCCTCCTGATCAAATTTTAGTTCTTTTGCCATTTTTACTAACCTCCATTTCTTTCTTTAAATTGGGTTTTGCAATTATTTTCCTTCAATGATCCCTAAGATGTCTTCTTCTCTCATGATGAGGTGCTCTTCACCATCGATCTTCACCTCAGTGCCCGAGTATTTTCCGAAGAGGATTCTGTCCCCAACCTTCACATCGAGAGGGATAACCTTTCCCTCGTCCGTGACTTTCCCTTTTCCAACAGCGATGACTTTCCCTTCTTGGGGCTTCTCTTTTGCCGAATCAGGGATAATGATTCCACCTTTTGTTTTCTCTTCTTCCTCAAGTCTTTTTACGATGACTCTGTCCTGCAATGGCCTGATCTTCATTTCTTACTTCTCCTTTCTTAGAAATTTCTGGGAATAGGTACCTTTTTAGAATTTAAAAGGGATTTTATATAAACGATTTAAATCATCACCTCCTTAAAAGTCTTTAAAAATCAAATAGTTCACTATTATCCTTCCTTGGATGCAGGGGATATTCGGAATACCGGATAAACATCGAATTTCACAATAGTTAATCATCTGAGAGCCGATTGTCAAGGTAAGACAGAAAAATTTTTTCCTTTCAAACTAGGCTTTTTGAAGAGGATTTAACATCCAAATATTGAAAATTCCGAAATGATTCGACATAATTTAATAATAATTTATAGAAAAGGGGAAAAAATGAGACACTTTTTCTTAGCCTGCACCCTATTTTTTGTTATTTTTTCTCACATCCTGGAGACCCTTGCCATTGCCGGTCCATTAAAGAGACCCCTTTCCTTTCAGCAGATTACGCAGAAAGACGGGCTATCGAGCGATATGGTGTTTGCCATTGCCGTCCAGGGAGAAGCGGTTTGGTTTGGGATCTATGAAGGTGGGGCAACCCTCTACGACAAAACAAAAAAGACGTATAAACATTACACGACCAAAGGTGAACCTGTTATCAAAGTGGACGATGGAGATAGTATCCGGTGGAAGAACCATCTCGCCTACAATCACGTATCCGTGATCACTCCAGATACGGACCGCCTTTGGTTTGGCACCTATTTTTATGGATTCGGAGGCGGAGGAATATCCTACTATTCTGCTGCAAGAAACCCTTCATGGAAGACGTTTAACACCAACGACGGTCGGGCTAAAAAGGTCAATGCGATCGGTGTGGATGGAGAGTTTCTCTGGGTTGGTTCTGAGAAAGGACTTTCCCTGCTCGACAAGAAAACAGATGGGTGGAAGCAATTTTTCTCTACCCGCGATGGTCTCTCCGGAAATTTCGTCAACTCCATTCTGGTTGAACCTGATTTCGTCTGGATGGCAACGAGCGGTGGAATCAGCCGGCTTCAGAAAGCGAAACGAGTCTGGAAAAACTACTCATCGAAAGAAGGATTAACAGAGATCGAGATCAAAGCCCTGGCTAAGGTCGGGCAGAAGATATGGGCAGGTGGAATCGGAGGAAGTCTCTTTGAGTATGATTCTGCTTCTGACCAATGGAAGAAGTTCGAGCCAACCGATTCTTTAAAGAATGGAGGCATACAATCCATCGCAGTAACCCAGGAAAAGGTCATTATTTGTAGGGATAGCGGAGTGAGCCTTTATGACCTTGCCAGCAAACAATGGGAGGCTTTGACCACAGCGGATGGGCTCCTGAGCAATAATGTTTTTTATGCGACAGAGGATAAGAATGCTATCTGGTTCGGAACGGATAAAGGAGTTTCAAGGTTGATATTGAACCCATAATGTAATTTTAGATTTCGGATTTCGGAATAATTAACTTAAGACATTTCCAATTTAAAAATTAGGAGGAATCATGGATCATTCCAAAAACCAGAAACTGACACGGAGGCAGTTTATAAAAGGAGCGGCGGTTGTAACAGCAGCCCCTTTGGTAATAGATGCACTCCCCTTTTATGGAAGTTTGGCTCATGCCTCCAGTGAAGCGGATCTCGTGATTGCCAAAACTGGATCTCCCACGAAACTGCTCCAGGCGGCCATGGCTCCTATAGGAGGAATGGGGCGATTCGTGAAAAAGGGGCAGAGGGTAGTGATCAAGGCAAACATCGCCTGGGCGAGAACACCCGAACAAGCCTGCACCAACAACCCGGAGCTTCTATCTGCATTAATCAAGATGTGCTATGAAGCAGGGGCAAAGCGGGTCGCTGTCTGGGACCACACCTGTGATAATTATCAGTTCTGTTTTTCAAGATCAGGACTTAAAGAAGCCGGACAGAAAGCGGGAGCGGATGTCCTCTCCGGCCATGGGCGGAATGTCTATAAACAGGTTGAGATTCCCAAAGGGAAGAAGCTGAAATCTGCGGAAGTGCTCCGGGACGTCCTGGAAACGGATGTCTTCATCAATTTTCCTATTCCCAAACATCACTTTGCAACAGAACTCACCCTCGGAATGAAAAACTTCATCGGGATTGTCTGG
>VGSD01000396.1 GCA_016875155.1 Deltaproteobacteria bacterium
ATATCACTGTACTATTGGTAGCCTTAGCTGCAAAACGCTCCGGACATGAAGATAAAATTCGTTTCGTTAAATCATTCATCCCTACCCTCTCCCGAGAGGCTTCAAAAACAATTTCGTGAAGCCCTATTTGCCAAAGGGAGGAGATAGGGGTTTCCCCCTTTGGCAAAGGGGGATTAAGGGGGATTTTATGATGATTCTTCTGATCTATTGACTCATAAATCTCTTTTTTTCAAAAAGCTAAATTGATACAATAAAACATATTTATTCAATAAGTTAAGTCAATTTTTTACATCATTCTTCAATGCATAAAAAAAGGCGAACTGGTAACCAGTTCGCCCCCTATTAAATTTATAAAGAATAGTTTAATACAAGCTTATAGAATATGTCAAGAATTGTTTAGAGGAAACATTTCCTATGTTGATTTATCATTTAAACAGGTCAGGCGATCAGGTCGGGTCTCGGGATTTCAAATTCACAGGGCACTGCGGTCTGACAGAGTCCGCAGGCAGGAGGAGGGTTCTGTAAACCATATTCGAGCCGTTTTGCCTTTAAGGGTTCGGAACTAATATATTCCTGACATCGGTCTTTATCGTGGCCATCTTCTGTGATGGCTCCGGCAGGACATCTCGGGATGCACTTCCCGCATTTTTCGTCCCGGAAAAGGAGGCAGTTTTCTTTATGATGACTGTATTTTTTCTCGCTCGGTGTCAGTTTCAGAAGGGCGACCACACTTCCGATGCGAACCGCCATTCCTTTCGGGGTGATGAAACCATCGTTGAGGCTGAAGGTCCCGAGGCCGCTGATGTAAGCCACATGACGCTCCGACCAGGGAGAAGCCCAGCCCACTTTTTCATCGCGGAAGAAACGAAAGTCGGGCATCAGGAGCGGAGCGACCGCAACAAAGCCTAAATCCTCGAGAAACCCCACAACCTGTTTTCTCAAGGCGTTGTTGCACACTTCACCGAAATCCCTTGTGTAAGCCCAGAGTTTGGAGGGGAATTTATCTTCTCTGCGGTTGCTCTTTCGGGTGTCTTCAGCAGCGGGCAGAATCCATGAAATGACACTGATCTGTTCGATCTCCGGTAGAAGAAGTTCTCTGCCTTTCTCTTTTAAAGCAGAAGAAATGATTTCTCTCGGAGTGAGGTGGAAGTTGCCGATCAAAGACTTGAATTGAAAAAAGAGCGGGTCAAGTCCTGATGCGAATCCAATCAGAGGATCTTCCCAATAAATACCGTTATCCAGTTGGGTTCTCCGGTTCTGGGGATTCTCGTGAAGGAAGTTTTTAATGAGATGTTCGAGGACACTGTTCGGGTTTTTAAGAAAAACAACCTTTTCCACCTTTGTCATCGCTTTCTCCCTGCCGGCATCCAGTTTTAGTCTATCAGAATATCAGGTGATCAGGTAGTGGCTATCAGGTTATCAGGATATCAGACTAATAAAACCAGGTTTCTTCTGATATCCTAATGTCCTGTCATCCTGCGTCCTGATTTCCTGGTTTCCTGATACCCTTTGGAGCTAATCCTTTTCCTCCGTGGCGTTGAAGCCGCCCTTTTCATGGATTCCTGCCATCTTGCAACGGTATTCCTCAATAGCCAGCCTCAATGCATCCATGGCAATGGTGAAGCAGGGGGTTTTCTCTTTTGGCAACTGGGAGAGAACCTCCTTTGATGTCTCTTCGGAAATCTTCATGGCCTCATTAATCGTAGCCCCCTTGATTCGGTCTGTCAGAATGGAACTGGTTGCAATGGCTGCCCCACAGCCAAAGGTCTTGAATTTTGCTTCGGTGATCCTGTCGCCATCCACCTTAATATACATCTGCATGATATCGCCGCAGGAGGCATTGCCTACCGTACCGACTCCATCCGGGTCTGAGATTTCCCCGACGTTTTTAGGATTCTGAAAATGGTCCATCAAAAACTGCGGATACTTTGCCATGTTTACCCCGTTCAAAAGCCCCGCTGCTTGCCCCGTTAGATGGTCCAAGATTTTCTAACAGGGGTCACTCCTCGCTGGGGATGTTTTTGCTGTTTTGATCCTCCAGTCGCTCTAGCCGCTTCACCCTATCCTCTAATTTATTATGGAGTTGGAGAAGCATCTTCATGATATCGGATAAAGGATCCGGAATATTTCCGTGCTCGAAATCGAGTTCCAATTTTTCAGGGCTCAATGACTCGACAATTCGGCCGGGAACGCCCACAACCGTTGCACCCGGAGGAACGGGTTTAACCACCACAGACCCAGAGCCTATCCTTGCGCCATCCCCGATGGTAATGGCTCCAAGGATTGTGGAATTGGAACCAACGACAACGCGATTCCCCAGGGTGGGGTGGCGTTTTTTCTTTTCAAGGCTGGTTCCACCGAGTACCACTCCTTTATAGATGAGACAGTCGTCCCCGATCTCGGTGGTCTCTCCCATGACGACTCCCATGCCATGGTCAATGAAGAGCCGTCTGCCAATTTTTACGCCAGGGTGAATTTCAATGCCGGTCATCCATCGGCTGAGATGGGAGATCAGCCGTGCAATGGTATACCATTTCCGTAGATAAAGTCCATGAGCGATCCTATGGAACCAGGCGGCATGAAGACCTGGATAGCAGAAGAGGATCTCCACATAATTTTTAGCGGCAGGGTCCCGTTCTTTGATCATCTGAATATCTTCTTTTAAGCGTTCCCACATAAGCCCATTCCGTTCTCAAATGCCCTATGGCCAAGGGAATTCTAACCCAGAAACAGGACTAAATCCAATGGTACCTTTCATGGCGGGTTTGTCACGCTCGAAGAATCAAAGTGCTATAGAGTCCTGGGTTAGGGTTACGGTTACGAAGCCCGTTTCGGTTAGCGGTTATGGTTATGTGTAAAGGATTAAAAGACGATAAACGTAGCCTTTGATTAACGATACGGGCCTCGTTGCCGTTACCTTCAGACTATAATTATTGCAGGAATCCCTTTGGTTTTTGAGGCTGGAGGTTCTTTTCTTCTTTCTTGCCGCTCTCGACCTTAAATCCGGATTCTTCGAGAATAAATTTATCATCACCGGGATCAGCCTTAAACTCAAGCTGGAGCTTTTTAGCCTCTGTCACATAAGACCCTTCTTTGAGGCGAATCTCTCCATCAGGGACAACGACGATGGCCGATTCTCCGAGGACAGGACAACGCTGCTCGCAAAATCCGCAGCCGTTGCACTTTGAGGCGATGACGAAGGGCCGGCGAAATCCTTCCACAGGACGGAAAACGATTGCATTGTATGGACAGATTTCGTCACAGATCAGGCAAATCTTGTTTTGAGCCCAGACCAAGCACTTTTCCTTGAGTAAGATGGCGGTTCCCACTTTGGCATGATTCTTCTCCTCAAGGGAAACGGAACGGATGGCCTGGGTGGGGCAGACCTTTCCGCAGACATTGCAATTCTGGTCACAGGGAGCCAGGCGGAGGTCCATCTTCGGAGTCCAGAGCCCTGAGAAACCCGATTCCCAGAGGCAGGGTTGAAGCG
>VGSD01000397.1 GCA_016875155.1 Deltaproteobacteria bacterium
TCGTAGAAATTCTCAGCATTCTCGCTTTAGCCCTCCTTGTTATTGTCTCTCTTAACTTTTTTTAAAAATTTTATAAGTGGTTGCAATCACCGAATAAATATCTTTTTATTTTTAATTTTTTATTCACCCTTAAAAGTTGGCTCGTTTTTTGGATTGTAAAGGGCGAGACATAAAAGAAAGGGGGAATCGATATGGTACTTATCCTGGTTTTTTTAACATTCGTTTTCGCAATTACGGTTGGGAGCTATGTACGTCGTTATGTATTAAAAAGGGAAGTTTCGATGGCTGAGGCAGGTCGAGCCAATGTTTTACATCTGGTGAAAGATGATGTGAGAAGCAGAGGAGAGGTTGCTGTTCCCTGGCTGAGAAAGGAAGAGTTGGCCCTTTCTCCAGTGGCCATCCAAAACTATAGGATACCCATTCAGTTTCCCAAAGAGGTCTATTATCACAAGGGGCATACCTGGGTCAGGCCAGAGGGAGAAAAGAGGGTAAAGACCGTCAAAGTAGGGATGGACGATTTTACCCAGGAGTTGATGGGGGATATTGAGGCGATCAATTTGCCTGCCATTGGTGAGGAGGTGAAGCAAGGGGAGGTCGCCTGGGAAATTCATCACGGGAAGCGGAAGTTGAATCAATTGGCACCTCTGAGTGGAACGGTTGTGGATGTAAACGAAAAAGTGATTCAAGATCCCTCTTGGGCGAACCGTTCTCCTTATCAGGAGGGTTGGATACTTAAGATCAGACCGAGCAATCTCGGGGAAGAAATGCCTGGTTTAATGGATTCGTTTCAATTCCAAGTTTTCTTTGATCAAGTGAAAGCCAAGTTGAGAGCAGCGATTAGTCATCCTACACTGGGTATGGTCTATGGAGATGGCGGAGAGATGGTTCGCGGTATTGCTGGAAAGTTGGATGAGAAATTGTGGAGGATCGTCGTGAGTCAGCTTTTCCATGCCCCGAAATGATTACACTGTAAAGAAAGGAGATGATCTTATGGTTACCACGTTTGTTCTCATGACCTTAGTGACATGCTGGGGGATTAGCACTCTGATGAAACATGTTAGGGGCGTTGCCCATTGAGAAAAGAAAATAGTCGTTCGGTCCCAGTGGTTCAGGATTTGCCTGAACTGGCGAGGAAGGATGGCAGGCCTCAAAGGTCGATGAATACAAGAAAGGAGGGTTCCCCATGGAAGGTTTCAGCTATGTAGACATCTTTGCAACGAAACATATTGAATATCTATTGGTGATTGGATTTCTTTTGTTCTTCATTCCGTTTTGGAAGCTTCTTAACCGGCCAGCCAAAGCCATCTTGGAGGTCGCTGAGAAGGTTGTGCCGACGATCAGTGAGTGGTTTCGTCTTCCGGAGGGGCGGTACTATCATCTCGGGCACAGCTGGGCCGTCCCCGCGGGGAATCAACAAACGGTGAAGGTCGGGATCGACGATTTTGCCCAAAAGCTGGTTGGGAAGATCAGTGGTGTTGAGATACCCGCTGTAGGGTCAGCACTGAGGCAGGGGGATAAGGGGTGGAGTTTAAAGGTGGATTCCAAGGCCATGAATATGCTATCACCGGTTGGCGGAAAAGTGGTGGCAATTAATGAAGAGGTGCTTCGTTCACCGAATGTGTTGAACAGAAATCCTTACGATAGCTGGTTGATGGAGATAGAGGCGCCCAAATTTTCGGTGGAGAAGAGGCAATTACTCTCGGGAGGATTGGCACGGAGATGGATGGAAGAGGTGAAAGAGAGCCTCATGTCCCGGATGAATTACAATCTGGGCCTGGTGTATCAAGATGGTGGTGAACTGGTTGATGGCATGGCGAGACATCTGGACCGAGAGAAGTGGGATGAAATTGTGAAAAACTACTTCTTGGTGGCCGAAGGATGAAAAGCAACATCCATTCAATAGGTATCCGTTGAAAAGGGTTCATCATTCTGTTGCAACGCAAACGTATAGCCCATTCAGTCGGGTGACAATATTTCAGAGATCTATCGGAGAATGTAATATATTAGATAACACCATTTTTAACTGTTGAGCAGAAATAAAATGTACGCCTTGCATACCCAGGGAAACAGCCGCTTCGACGTGACCCTGGGTATCGTCTATCAAGAGAATCCTCTCGGGTTCGACGGAGGCCCATTCGATGGCTTTTTGAAAGATACGGCTGTCCGGCTTCTTAAATCCCACCTCATAGGATAAAATCCATTTCTCGAGTTCGGACACAACAGGAAATGTTGAAACGATGTACCCAAAGTGGAGGGGATCGGTATTGGAAAGAAGACCGAGTCGATATTTTCCCTTCAGGAAGCGAATGATTTGAGAGACTTCTCTATCTTCGGTAAAAATGCGGTTCCAAATCGGAACAAAAGCATCAAAAGAGATGGAGAGTTTTAGCGATTCCTTCAGAGATTGAAAAAATTCTTGAGGCGATAATTTTCCTTCATCAAAAGAATTGATAGCCCCGCTTTTCCAATCAAAAAGATAGGAGAAGATCTTTTGAGGATCCCGAAACTCTCTCATTTGAACAAAGGGAAGCAGTTTCTCTGCAATCTGATAGTGGTTGAATGGGAGGATGACGTTGCCGAGATCAAAAAGGATGACTTCAATTCTGTTCATAATGTTACAGGTTACGGGTTTAGAACATGCAACACGGAACTCGAAACGCTTATTCTAAACTTTCTTTGATACGAAGTATTCAACGATCGCTTGAGTCAGTCCGGGGATTGTAAATTCTCTGGGTTGGATATGAACCTTCAAGCCAGATTCCCTTACAGTTTGTGCAGTGACCGGTCCGATGCAGGCAATGGCCACCCTTTTTAAAAGGTTTTGCACATCCTCTTTTTTCAGGAGATCGATGAAATGGCTGACCGTTGAAGAGGAAGTGAAAGTGATGACATCAATTTTTCCCTTTTTAAGAAGTTGTCTTAATCTCCTCGATCCTCCCCTTGGTTTGACTGTCCGATAGACTTCGACTACATCAACTGTTGCCCCCATTTTTTTCAAACCTTCAGGCAGGACATCTCTTGCTTTTTTCGCTCTGGCCAGGAGGATTTGCTTTTCTTTAATGCCCATCTTCTTTAATCCCTTGAGAATCGATTCAGCGATAAACTCTTTCGGAATATAGTTGACCTTCGTGTCTCGTTTTTTTAGCTGTTTTGCCGTAGCGGGGCCGATCGCACAGATTTTTAAGCCCGAGAGGGAGCGTCGATCCTTACCTTTTTCCTTTAGCCTCTGATAGAAGAAATGAACGCCATTGGCGCTGGTGAAGATCACCCAGTCGTAGGATTTGAGTTTGGCGACTGCATGGTCCACTCCCTTCCAACTGGAGGGAGGAACGATCTCGATGGTTGGAAATTCGATAACCTCTGCTCCAAGTCTCTTGAGTCGGGTCGTAAATTCTCGCGACTGCTCTCGGGCACGGGTGATGAGGATCTTTTTTCCCAGGAGTGGTTCATTGCTCATGTTCCATCGTCCGTAGTGGTTATTT
>VGSD01000398.1 GCA_016875155.1 Deltaproteobacteria bacterium
GGAACCTGCCTTTTCCCCGCCTTATTTCGGAGCTGAACCCAAACCTCATAAAGCTGGGCGACGCCCGTAGCACCCACAGGATGGCCTTTTGTTTTAAGCCCGCCTGATGTATTGATGGGAATGGGGCCATCCAGTTTCGTTAGCCCTTCAGCCACTCCTTTCCATCCCTCGCCTGGTTTGAAAAACCCGAGGTCTTCGATGTGGACGATTTCAGCGATGGAGAAACAGTCATGGACTTCAGAAAACTGGATATCTTTGGGTGTAAGACCAGACATCTCATAGGCTTCCTTCGCCGCATATCGGGTGGCTTCGTAGGAGGTCAGATCCTTTTTGGCATGGAAGCTATAACTGCTTCCCTGTCCCATGCCTGCCAGGTAGATTGGATCATCGGTAAAGCGTTTTGCGATTTCCTCAGCGACGAGCAGGAGACAGGCCGCTCCATCACTAATAGGGCAGCAGTCAAACAGGTGCATGGGCCAGGCAACCGGAGGGTTTGGAATCGGATCGCGGAGAAAGTCTTTTTCATCTTTCCATTCAGGAACCGGCTCTCCTTTTTTAAGGCACCGCTCGATCCGGGCATTCATAAAATCCAGAATGGTCATTGGAAACTGGGCCTTTGGATTGAACGGGGCGTTGTTATGGCTTTTGATCGTCACATTGAAAAGAATCTCACGGTCAACTCCGTATCTGGAGAAGTAGGCGGTGGCCATCGTTGCAAAGACTCCAGGAAACGTAAATCCAGCGGCAACTTCATAAGGGCTGGCGGCCATGGCTAATCCTTCTGCCACTTCTTCGGTGGTCCGCTTGGACATTTGCTCAAAGCCACCTACGAGGACGATATCATAAAGTCCAGAGGCGATAGCTAAGACCCCTTCTCGAAAGGCCAATGCACTTGAGGCACAAGCCGCCTCTGTCCGGGTCACCGGCTTGGGCACATGGCCCAATAGGTCAGCGATGATCGGTCCCCAGTGTGCCTGGTTTACAAAAAAATCATTGCTGTAGTTTCCAATGTAGATAGCGTCAAGCTCTTTTGGATCGAAACCCTTATCAACCGAGTCAACCATTTCGATGAAGGCTTCGGCGAAGAAATCCTTGCAGTTTCGGTCTTTAAACAAACCTAACTTGGTCAGCCCTCCGCCAACAACGGCCACACCCCTTGCAAGCCTTCCTCTTTTTGACATGTTAGCGATCTCCTCCTATGGGGAAGCACCAATCTCCAAGCACCAAATCACAAACAACATCCAAATTCCAATTTCGAATGACCGCCCATAAGGCTTCCCCTCTCAGGGGGAGACTGTGTCGTAATGCGGGGAAATAGAAAAAATGTCATGCTGAACTTGGTTCAGCATCTAACAATTTCAAGAACTTACGAGACCCTGAAACAAGTTCAGGGTGACAAAATAGTAATTACGACACAGCCTCACGAGAGGGAGGGAGTGAAGGGGGCGGATTTTGGTCGCTTGATGATTGGGAATTATTTGGAGTTTGGGATTTGGATCTTGTGATTTCAATGCCTATCTCACTCTTCGTGCCTCACCCACCCAGTATTTCTCCCGCAGTTCCCTCTTGAGAACCTTACCATAAGGATTCTTCGGTATCTCGGGAATAAACTCAACTGACTTTGGTTTCTTATAACTTGCCATATGCTGCTTACAGAAGTTGATGATTTCGTCTTCTGTTGCCTGTTGGCCGGGCTTCAATGATACCATCGCTTTAATCGCTTCTCCCCAGGTATCATCCGGGACTCCGATGACGGCCACTTCATGAACTGAGGGATGTTTTAGAATCACATCCTCAATCTCTCTCGAATAGATATTCTCACCGCCGCTGATAATCATATCCTTTGCCCGATCCAGGATATAGACATAACCCTTTTCGTCCATTATTCCTAAATCCCCCGTATGCACCCATCCGCCCCGCAAGGTTTCAGCGGTGGCTTTGGGATTTTTCCAGTAGCCCTTCATCATGACTTCTCCCCGAACGACGATCTCTCCCATCTTTCCTGGCGGAAGTTCTTCGTCCTGCTCGTCGAAAATTTTGACTTCGACGTCTGTTCTGGGAATCCCGGCGGATGTCAGACGCTTCATCTGCTCTTCCGCCCCCTCCAGGAGGTGCTCTTCCTTAGGCAGGTAAGAGATGGTCATCGGCGATTCCGCCTGACCAAAGAGCTGAACGAACACCTGCCCCATTTTTCTGACCGCCTCCTTGAGATCTTCGACATAAATGGGGGCGCCTCCGTAGTTGATGCACTTGATGGAACTCAGGTTATATTTATCAATTTCAGGGGAGGTCACCAGCCGCTTAATCATGGCCGGTGCCATGAACATATTGGTCACTTTTCTTCTCTGGATTGTTTCAAATACTGTTTTTGGATCAAACGTCTTAACATGAAGGATGATGTTAGCTGCTCCCTTCGCCACATTCGGGATACCATAAAGACCGCTTCCATGACTGAGGGGAGCGGCATGCAGAATCACATCCTCGGGACCGAGAGAGGTCATATCTGCAAAGAAATTCATCGTCATCGTCATTAAGACATGATGGGTGAGCATGGCCCCCTTTGGCTGACCGGTTGTTCCGGAGGTATAAAAAAGCCAGGCCAGATCATCCCGTTCGACATCCACATCGGCAAATTTCGGAGATTGCCCTTTCAGCAAAGATTCATAGGGGATCATTCCTTTCAGAGGTTCAGCAAGGCAGAGGTAATGTTTTACCCTTGGCATTTCACTTTTTAAGGCATAAAGGGAGTCCCTGAAATCATCGCCTAAGACGACGGCCACCGCTTCGGAGTTGTCAATGATGAAAGCGCACTCCTTGGGGTGCAGGCGAAAATTGATGGGGACGGTTCCGATTCCGGCCTTGAAGCATGCGAAAAGGGTTTCGATGAATTCAGGGCAGTTATGGAGAAGGATGGCTACATTCTCGCCTTTTTTGATTCCCATACCTGTCAATGCATTGGCAAGTTTATTAATTCGTTCGTCGGCCTGGTGGTAGGTAAGCTCATAGTCTCCATAACCGATCGCTAACCTCTCTGGATAGGTCCTCGCACTTTTGGAGAAAAGCGTTCCAACATTGATCGTCATGCTCATGTCCTCCGGATCATAAACTAATGCTCCATGCCCATAGGCCGCCCTCGAACCATGAAAATGCTGCGGCGCATCGGTTAGGGTTACGGCTACGAAGCCCGTTTCGTTTAGCGTCTAAGGGTTACGTCAAATTCTTTAGACGGGAGACGTTACCGAATGACGATACGGGTCCAGCAAAATGCGGGATCACCATGACCATTAGACGTTACCTATTTTCTAATCAATTTAAAAGTTATTTTTTATTTATGCAAACTTACACGTAATTCCGCCATCGACAATGAACTGTGTCCCCGTCACATATTTGGCCTCATCGGAGGCGAGATACAGAGCCGCATAGGCGACATCCCAGGCGTCCCCCATCTTTTTCATCGGACAT
>VGSD01000399.1 GCA_016875155.1 Deltaproteobacteria bacterium
ATTCCCTATGCCTCAGGATGATGCTTCTCTTTCATATTCTGGATGATCCGGAGGGCGACATCGAGGACCTGCCTTCCATCCTTCCCCGATACCTTTGCCCCTTTTCGGTCCCTGACGCTTTGGAGAAAGGAGAGAATCTCCATCTCGAGGAGATCGGTTTTTCTGACAGGGATTTCTTCGGCCACTTTTTCAGAGAGATGTTCCTTTGCGGGTTGGTCCATCTTTTTGGAAAAGGATGCCTTCTGGGATAGGTAATCGATCATCCATGTTCCATCAGACTGAAAGACCCTCATGTTACGCGTCTTCTCTTTTGAGACCCGGCTGGCCATCAGATTGGCGACACATCCATTTTCAAATTCGATTCGTACATTGGCAACATCAAAGTGAGGGGTGAGGATCGAAGACCCGTTTGCATCAAGGTATTTGATCTTTGAATGGGACAGGTTTAAAACGATATCAATATCGTGGACCATCAGATCGAGGACCACATCGACATCGGCCCCTCTTGTCAAGAAAGGGGCTTTCCGTTGGCATTCGATCAGGAAGGGATTCTGGATCCTTCCTTCTGCGGCAAGAAGGGCTCCATTAAATCTTTCCAGATGGCCTATCTGCAAGATAAGACCTTTGGAATCGGCCAGAGCGATGAGCTCATCAGCTTCCTCAAGTGTGCTGGCAATGGGTTTCTCGAGCAGGACATCGACTCCATGTAGAAAAAAATCTCTTGCGATGGCATGGTGAAAGGGAGTGGGGACGGCAATGCTGACGGATTGGACTTTACCGAAGAGATCGGAATGACGGGAGAAGGTTTGGACCGGGTATTGTTTTGCAATTTCCCTGCAACGGGAAGGATCGATATCGACCACTCCCACGCATTCCACCTCTTCCATCTTTAAATATTTCTCTAAATGAAATTGGCCGAAGTACCCCCCACCGACCACGCCCACCCTGATCGTTTTCACTTATCGGCAGATCCCCCTCTTGGTCTGCTGGATGAAGCGAAGGAGATGCTCTACCTCCGGTATCCGATAGATTTCAGACTCCTCCACCTTTTTAATTGCTTTCTCCAGTGTCAGACCGGATCGAAAGATGATGCGGTAGGTTGTCTTAAGAGCCCGGATGGTTTCTTCGCTAAAGTTTTGACGTTTCAGTCCGACGGCATTAAGGCCGAACAGTTTCGCCCGGCTTCCAGCGGCGAGCATATAAGGAGGGATATCGAGCACTACACCAGTGAGCCCACTGATAAAAGCATGGACGCCGATCCGGCAGAACTGGTGAACTGCGGCAAGGCCACCGATAACCGCAAAATCTTCGATGAGAATATGGCCTGCCAGAGTCGCCCCATTGGCCAGCACCACCTGATTGCCGATCTGACAGTCATGGGCCACATGGGAGTAAGCCATGAAGAAATTGCGATCGCCGATGACGGTCTTCCCCCCTCCTTTGACTGTCCCGCGGTGGAATGTAACAAATTCCCGCATGATATTGTCATCCCCGATGATGAGAGAGGTTGGCTCTCCCTTATAGGCAACGGCCTGAGGAGCCTCTCCAATGGAGGAGAATTGAAAGATCCGACATCGTTTTCCAATAGTCGTTCCCTGCCGGATGACGACATGGGGGCCAATCCGAGATCCCTCTCCGATGCGGACATCTTTTTCGATGATGGAGTAAGGACCGATTTCAACTCCTGCGTTAACTTCGGCTTTTGGATCGACGATGGCTGTAGGATGGATCATTTTTCTTCTCCCATCATCGCCAGAAGGTCTGCCTCGGCAACCAGTTTCCCATCCACCAGGGCTTTTCCCTTAAATCCCCATATAAACTGGCGCTGGCGGGTCACCTCGATTTCAAGCCGGAGCTGATCACCTGGAATGACCGGTTTTCTGAAACGAGCATTATCGATTCCCAGGAAAAAGACAGGTCTCTTTCGATACTCCTCGACTTTTTCTTGAATTCCCTCAGGCATTGATTTGAAGACAAGGATCCCGGCGGTCTGAGCCATAGCCTCCAGGACCAGGACTCCGGGCATGATGGGTTGACCGGGGAAATGGCCGGGGAAGAACGGTTCGTTATAAGTCACATTTTTAATGCCCACAATCCGCTTTCCCGGTTCAACCTCAAGAATCCGGTCAACGAGCAGAAAAGGGAAAGCATGGGGAAGGATGCGCATAATCTCTTTGACTTCGATCATCTATTTCTCCTTCTCTTTTATAGAGAGTATCTCCTCGATTTTCTTTAGACGGTTTTCGAGGTCTGTAAGGGTCCTTCGCATCTCCGGCAATTTTGGAAAAGTGGTGATTGCCCGGAGATAGTCTCGGTGAGGTATGGCTGGAGTTCCGGTAAAGATCTGATTTGGAGGAAGGTTCTGGCCCACTCCGGATTGAGACCCTACAATGACATTATCTCCGATCTCAAGATGATCAATGACTCCCACCTGACCAGCCAGAATCACGTTTTTCCCGATTTTGGTCGAACCGGCAATACCGACCTGTGCGACGATGATCGAATCCTCACCGATCTCAACACCATGAGCTACCTGAACAAGGTTATCGATCTTCACTCCTCTCCGGAGGATGGTTGACCCTAATGCGGCACGGTCAATGGTTGAATTGGCACCCACCTCCACATCGTCCTCAATGATTACCTTTCCCACCTGAGGAATCTTCACATTCTTCTTTCCATCTTTTACATATCCAAACCCGTCGGCTCCGATGACAACCCCGCTGTGAAGGATGACCCTTTTTCCAATGAGCGAGCCCGAATAGAGAGTGACATTGGGATGGAGGATGGAATCCTCTCCGATGACAGAATCTTCACCCACATAGACACCCGGATAGAGGGTGACGCGGTTTTCGATCCGGCACCGGTCTCCGATATAGACATAGGGATAGATGGTAAGATCTTTTCCTAATTGGGCGGTCTGGCTAACCCGAGCATGGGGATCGATCCCCTTGGGTTGATACGGTTTGCCAAAGAAGAGGGTGAGGATCTTTATAAAGGCGAGCTGAGGGTTGGCGGTACAGATGAGAGATTTATCATTAGCGGCCACCTCTTTTGAGACGATGATCGCTGACGCTCTGGTTTCGCCCAATTTTCGAAGATATTTGGGATGGGCGATGAACGTGATCTGGCCGGCCTCTGCTTCATCAATGGAAGCCACGCCGGAGATTTCAACCTCGCCATCTCCAACGACGGTGCCACCCACAAACTCAGCCAGTTCTTTTAATTTCTTTTTCATCCCTGTCCCGCTTCCGGACGTCCGCTCAGCGATCAGTCTAATCAGTTTAACATTCCTGATATTCCGATGACCTGATACCCCGATGCCCTTCCTCTACTTCTTCTGTGCATCATGGAGTTTGATCACCCGGTCCGTGAGATCAATGGTCTTCGAAGCGAAGAGCACGATGTTCTCGTTCAACTCCATGATGAAGGTAAACCCTTCATCCGCCCCCAATTTCTGGATC
>VGSD01000400.1 GCA_016875155.1 Deltaproteobacteria bacterium
GCGGACATCGGGAGTATTGGAGGACATATCCGTCCCAGCGAGAAACTGATTGCAGAGGTTAAAAATTATGTGACTGAAAAAGGGAAAGGGTTCGTCACCGATTTTTTTGTAAGTCATACCGGAGATGATGTGGCCATTCTCTTTGCCCATGCCTTGGGGAAGGGAAACGAGAAAATCCACAAGTTGGCGTGGGACGCCTTCGTAGGCGGGACAAAGGTGGCAAAGGATCAGGGGCTTTACGGGGCAGGCCAGGATCTGCTCAAAGACTCTTTTTCAGGCAATGTAAAAGGGATGGGACCAGCAGTTGCGGAAATGGAGTTTGAAGAGAGACCGAATGAACCCTTTCTCTTTTTTGCAGCGGATAAGACTGATCCCGGAGCCTACAATCTTCCGCTCTATCTGGCTTTTGTGGACCCCATGTATAATGCAGGGCTCATCCTCAGCCCTTCGATGAATAAAGGTTTTAAGTTTGTCATCATGGATGTCAACTACACGGAGGGAGACCGGCTGATTGAACTCAATGCGCCTGAGGAGATCTATGATATTGCCGCTCTCCTGAGAGACAACCAGCGGTTTGTGGTGGAAGCGATCTACTCGCGAAACAATGGGGACATCGCGGCTGCGGTGAGCACGACCCGTCTTCACAACATCGCCGGAAAATATACGGGAAAAGACGATCCTGTCATGCTCGTGAGGGTCCAGGGTTCTTTTCCGGCAACCGGGGAGGTATTGGCTCCCTTTAATATCGGCCATTATGTCGCCGGGTTTATGAGAGGAAGCCACACAGGGCCACTCATGCCTGTGAAGATGAATTCGCCCATCTCTTACTTTGACGGACCGCCAGTGGTCTGCTGCCTTGCCTTCTGCGTCCATCATGGGAAACTGACTGAACCAGCCGATGGTTTTGACCACCCCTACTGGGATTGGGTGAGAAATAAAGTTTCCCAGAAGGCCACCGATATACGGCAGCAGGGGTTTTCAGGAGCGGCCATGCTGCCCTATAATGAACTCGAATATGGCGGCATTGTGGAAAAAATGGGGATGCTCGACAAGAAGTTCAAAGTGAGAACGTAGAACATTCCAAGCACCAAATCCCTAATTTCAGATAAGCACCAAAATCCCAATTTACCAAATAAAATATTAGGGTTTTGATATTGGAATTTGTGATTTGTTTGAAATTTGGATATTGGGATTTGGAATTTAGTACTTCGTTTTAAAAGATAAACAGTTAGGGTGGTTGGAGAAAGAGGGTTGGTAGAGAAGAAAGTCTACATCGAGACCTATGGCTGTCAGATGAATGAGCACGATTCAGAGCGGATGCTCCGGGTTCTCGAAGGCTCATTTTATCTGGAAACCAAAGAACCACAGGAGGCGGACCTCATCCTCATCAATACCTGTAGCGTGAGGGAAAAGCCTGAACATAAGGTTTACTCGGCCCTGGGAAGATATAAACGAGTCAAAGAGGAGAGGGGAGCGATCATTGGGGTGGCTGGCTGCGTTGCCCAACAAGAAGGCTTACGACTCTTAGACCGGGTTCCTTACCTGGATATGGTGATCGGGACGCATGCCATTTCAATTCTTCCCGACCTGCTGCGAAAGGTAGAATCGACGGGAAAGAGGGTCTGTGAAACTGGATTTGATGAGAAGGGAACCTATTTAAAAACGATTTTTCCGACAGATTCCCTTCCAAAAGTGAAATCGTTTGTGACGATCATGCAGGGGTGCGACCATTTCTGTTCATACTGTGTTGTTCCTTTTGTAAGAGGAAGAGAAAAAAGCCGGCCCAGCGCAGAGATCCTAGACGAGATCAGACATTTGGCAGAAAGAGGGGTAAAGGAGGTGTGCCTGCTCGGTCAGAATGTAAATGGTTATGGCCGAGGATTGGACCAAGAGATTGGCTTCCCTGAACTCCTTAGTCGTATTAATGAGATTGAAGGGATCGAACGAATTCGGTTTACCACTTCCCATCCGAAGGATTTATCTAATGCGTTAATCAAGGCTTTTTCAGACCTATCCAAATTGTGCGAGCACATCCATCTTCCTTTTCAGTCTGGTTCGGACCGGATTCTGGAAAGGATGCACCGGGGTTATTCGATTGTCTCATACCTTGAGAGAATCGAACGGTTAAGAGCGTTTCGTCCTGAGATGGCTGTGACGGCTGATGTGATCGTAGGGTTTCCGGGGGAAGAGGAGGAGGATTTTAATCAGACCCTGAATTTGATCAGGAAGGTTCAATTCGATGACCTCTTCTCGTTTAAATATTCAACGAGAAAGGGAACCGCTGCTGCCCAACTGGATGATCAGGTTGAAGAAAAGATAAAACAACAACGGCTGGTGGTTCTCCAAGAAATCCAAAGAGAGATCACGCTCCGGAAAAACTTGGCTGTTGAGGGCAGGACCGAAGAGGTTTTAGTAGAAGGGATTAGCAAGCAGAGCGATCAGGATATGACCGGAAGAACCCGCACCAATAAGAGCGTCAATTTTCAAGGCGATCTTCAGTTGGTGGGGAAAGTCGTTCCGGTCAGGATCACAAAGGGTTTTGCCCATTCTTTGAGGGGCGAGAGGTTATTAAACGCATCATAACTGGATCGACAAAAGCATTAGAAAATCTCCCCTTGCCCCTCTTTGCCAAAGAGGGGTAATACCTCCCTTTGGCAAAGGGAGGTTTGGAGGGATTTTACAAAATAATGTTTTTATAAGACAGTTGAAAAGTTCTGAGATGCCCCATTAAAAAAAGAAAGGAAACCATATGATCCGGTTCGAGCAGACCTTTATGAATTTTCTCCTTCAACACCAGGAGAAACACAATCGCACCTATCACTTCCTCATCCTGATGGATGCCTTGATCAATGCCGCAAGACATATTCAGCATTATTATCTCACGGGAGCGTTAAAAGGGAATTTAGGCTTATCGGGGGCCGTCAATGTGCAGGATGAAGATGTCATGCAGATGGACCAGATCGCTCAGGAGATTACCATCCACTATTTAAAAAGTTCTGGCCGGGTCATTCATGCGGTCAGCGAGGAGTCGGATGAGATCATCCAGATTAATCCAGAGGGAGGACGTTATTTTGTCTATTTTGATCCTCTGGATGGTTCATCCAATATTCCCCATGGTCTGCCCGTCGGTTTTATGTTTGGCATTGCTAAACGGAATCTGGAGGGTCCTGAAGACGGTCACCTGAGGCCCGGAAAGGATTATATTGCGGCAGGCATGTTTGTGATACCGACCGGGACGTTCACGCTCGGTCTCAAGGAGGCAGGCACGTGGAGGTTTCACATTGATGAGACCATGACCTTTGTCCGGCCGACGCGAATGGTCCTTCCCGAAGACACGAAAAGCTGGGAATTGTCATTTAATGCATCGAACCGCTATACCTATGCGGAATGGGTTCAGAAGTGGGTTATGAAGAATGAGAGCAAGTATGCGTTTCGATACCT
>VGSD01000401.1 GCA_016875155.1 Deltaproteobacteria bacterium
GGCAACAGTTCTGAAAGGCTTCGCCAGATCGTAAGCCAGACCCATACGACCAAAGCCAATGTCGCTACAGCCCTTCAGATGATTTCCTGGGGCGTTCAGGTGAACGATTATGGAAATGCGATTCTGGATGCGGATGGAAATTTCAGCAAAATAAAAGGGGAAGGGGTCGCTGAGGAGTTATGGGCAGAGATGGCGGCTCATGCCCAATCGAAAAACTGGAAAAAGGGAGATTATAAGAACCTGAGCCTCCCTTTTGAAAATAAACTGCTTGCCCAGCCCAAAGAGGTGAGAGACCGAATGGCGAAGGGGGTTGAGGAATTTACTTACAAGATGATGACCGAAGTCTTTTATTGCCAGGATACAGCCCCTCTTGCCATCGAGGCCATTTTAAAAGCAGGCTCTTATGATTTGGGCCCAAAAGCAACGCGGATCGAAAATCCTGCGGAGTGGACGGAAGCCAAGATCATCGAACGAGCCTCTCAACTTGGAAAAGATAAAGGACCTGCCGGCAAGTTCGACGATTAATTCAACAAAATTAAGCCTTAACGATCTTCTTTTTCCATCGGGTCAAATGCTTTGTCGCATTTCGCGTGTCAATGACCAAAGACGCGTGCTTTGCCACCCATCCATAATCAACCTGGCTATGGTCTGTGACAACGACCGCGGCATCCATCCGATGAAGCAGCCCCTTTGTCAGCGAGGAAGATTTTAAGTTGTATTGATATTTCCTAAAAGAGGGGAGAACCGGAATAAACGGGTCGTGGTAAAGAAGGGTCGCTCCCTTTTTTTTGAGAAGATCCATGATGGCAAGAGCAGGGGATTCACGGGCATCATCCACATCCTTTTTATAAGCCACTCCGAGGATCAGAATCTTTGCACCCTTTAAACTCTTTCCTTTTTTATTGAGCGCATCCTGAATCTTGGCCACGACATAGTAAGGGATATGGACATTGATCTCTCCTGCCAGCAGAATGAACCTTGTTGCGAAGTCATATTCCTGAGCCTTCCAGGAGAGATAGTAAGGATCGATCGGAATACAGTGTCCTCCCATTCCCGGGCCTGGATAGAAAGGGGTAAATCCGAAGGGCTTGGTGCTAGCTGCTTCGATCACCTCCCAGATGTCAATCCCCATACGGTCTGCAAGCATCTTCAATTCATTGACAAGCGCGATATTGACGCTCCGATAGATGTTTTCGAGAAGTTTGGTCAGTTCAGCCACACGGGGTGAGGAGACCGGAACAACTTTCTGGATGGCCTGTCGATAAAGGGCGGTAGCTGTTTTTTTACAAGATGAAGTGACGCCTGAGACCACTTTTGGGATTCGGGAGGTAGTAAATCCCTTATTTCCGGGGTCCTCCCTCTCCGGAGAATAGCCGAGGAAAAATTCCTTTCCCACTTTCAAGCCGGTTGATTTCAGTACGGGAAGGACCAATTCTTCGGTGGTGCCGGGATAGGTCGTGCTTTCAAGGACAATCAACTGACCCTTTCTAAGGCAGGAGCGTATGGAGTTGACTGTCTTCTCGATATATTGCAGATCGGGTTCTTTCTTCTCAGTTAAAGGGGTGGGGACACAGATCAGGATGCAATCCGGTTCTTTCAAGCGGGTGAACTGATCGGTCACCTCCAATTTTTTTTGAAGGAGATGTTGTGAGATGAGCGAGCCTGAGATCGATTTAATGTAACTTCGGCCTTTTTTTAGAGCCGCCACTTTTGGGGAATCGACATCAAACCCTAAAACCTTATAACCCACCTCGCAAAATCTTAAAACCAGAGGAAGTCCCACATAGCCCAGACCAATTACTCCAATCATGGCTTCCTTTTTAAGGATCTTATCCATCAATTGAGTTACAATCTTCGAGTCTTTCATCATGATTATCCTTTGGTCATCCGTGTCACTTTTTATAAAAGGCTTTGATACGGTCAACCACCCTTTCCTGTTGTTCTTTGGTCAACTCCGGAAAGATGGGAAGGGCGAGGGTCTCTACAGCCGCCTTCTCAGAGACCGGGAAATCACCCTGATGGTGGTTCAAAAAGGAAAAGCATTCCTGCAGATGGAGGGGAAGGGGATAGTAGATGTCTGTTCCGATCCCTTCCTCTGATAGGAATTTCTTAAGTTGGTCTCTTTTGGGAACACGGACCACATATTGATTGAAGATGTGGCGATTGGCGTATTGGATGACCGGGAGCTTTATTTCTGCTACAAAGGAAAGGAGGTCTTGAAAGAGTTTCTCATATCGTTGGGACAGTCCCTGCCTTGCCTCTGTCCATTTCTCAAGATATTTAAATTTTACGAGGAGGATGGCCGCCTGCATCGTATCAAGACGGCTATTGATCCCAATCCATTTATGATAATACTTGGGTTTGCTTCCATGGACCCTTAGAAGACGAACTTTTTCAGCAAGAAGAGAATCATTGGCCACAACCATACCAGCATCGCCGAAGGCGCCTAAATTCTTCGTGGGGTAGAAGGAAAAACATCCGAGATCACCCATCTGACCTGCCCTCTGGCCTTTATTCCCGGTTGAGGGGTTATATTCTGACCCCAATGCCTGAGCCGCATCTTCGATGATATAGACCTGTTTTGATTTTGCAATCTTAAGAATAGGATCCATGTCCGCACATTGTCCAAAGAGATGGACAGGCATGATGGCCTTTGTCCTCTTTGTGATCTTCTTTTCAATTTTAGAAGGATCAATATTATAGGTCTGGGGGTCGATATCCACAAAGACCGGAACAGCTCCAATGTGGGAGACCGAGCCTGCTGTAGCAAAGAAGGTGAAGGGAGGCATGATGACTTCATCTCCCTGGCCAATTCCTAATGCCATTAAGGAAAGTAAGAGCGCATCTGAACCTGAAGCAACACCGATGGCATAAGGAGTATTACAATAATTGGCGATTGCCTGTTCAAGCGCCTGTACCTGTGCTCCCATGATGAACTGCTGAGATTCAAACACTTCATCGATGGCGGATTGAATTTCTCCCTTCAGAGCGAGGGATTGCGGTTTTAAATCAAAGAAAGGGACTTTCATTTTTTAGGTTTCTCCAATTTATTTGAGGAAAATATGGACTTGAAAATAAGATAAAAAAAGGGGATAGTCAAGGCAAATTCGTTCGGATGCAAATTCGTTCGGGAAATAATATTACGATCTCCCTCTCCCTTGGTGCCTGCCTGCGCGTAGCCGCTTCGGCGAAGGCAGGGGAGAGGGTAGGGGTGAGGGGGATTGTGTTATGTCCACCCCCACCTTCATCCTCCCCCATCAAGGGGGAGGAGGTTTTTTTTAGGAATTGGATTACTTCATTCGTAAAATTCATTCTCGTTAGTGTTATTTCCCGAATCTTTGTGGAAGCTATGCAAGGAAAGATCGTACTTGATTCCATCTTCGTCGTTCTGGTCAGACCTAGATTCCCTGAGAATATCGGCTCTGT
>VGSD01000402.1 GCA_016875155.1 Deltaproteobacteria bacterium
TGAAGATGTGGGTGTAGGCTAGTACAATGGGATGGTCTCTATTGGAGGTTTATCTATCATCACCGGGATTTTTTTAAGAAGAATCCTCGGATGAAGGTCATGATCAATCAAATCGATCGTATGGGAAGAGGACGCATGAAGCAACATCTTAACATTGCCAAGGCTTTCCTCGATCAATTATGAGGGGGATTCGTATGGAGAGAACGGCACAATTGAAAGAATTTTTGAAGAAGCTCTTTTCGTCACAACGGCTTGCGGTTTTAGCCACACAGAGCAAAAGGCAGCCCTATGGGAACCTGGTCGCCTTCATGGCCACGGAGGATTTGAAATATCTTCTCTTCGCCACGACACGCGCCACCCGGAAATATGCCAACATCTCGAGTAACCCGAGGATCGCAATGGTCGTGGACACTCGATCAAATCAGGAAGCCGATTTCCACCAGGCCGCAGCAGTGACGGCAACAGGGGTCGTGAAGGAAATTGTGGGCCCGCAGAAGAGACGCTTCCAGAAGCTCTACCTTTCCAAGCATCCTTATTTGAAGGAGTTTGTTTCCTCTCCCACCTGCGCGTTGTTGAAGGTGGAGGTCGAGACTTACTATGTGGTCCGCCAGTTTCAAAATGTCGTGGAGCTTCATATAAAAAAATGAGTCTCATGTTCTGAACCCCTCAACTCTAAAGCACTTATTAACAGTCTCATAATTGGATTGACATAATCATTGGAAAATCTCCCCTTCCCCTCCCGTGGTCGGGTCTAATCGACTTTGCCAAAGAGGGGTAATCCCTTCCTTTAGCAAAGGGAGGCCAGGAGGGATTTTGCAAATCGATGTCTTTTCTATTTTGAGACCGTTAATAAATAAAGGAGGCGATGAATGAGCAGATTAAAAGATCTGCGGACACCGGTTTTTTGGGCGGAGGGTCATCCGGGCAAACTCAACCGGGAGGGTTGGGTCATCGAGGTGAGCGGCCTCTGTGCGAACCCGAGGAAATTCACCTGGCAGGAACTTCTCGCGTTGCCGAAATCGATAGCCGACGCACGCTTAACAAGTGTCACCAGATTTTCTGTACGTGGGATGTGGGGAGGCGTGAAGATTTCCGATTTGCTGAAGGAAGTTCAGTCGGGGCCTGAGACCCAATATGTCCGTTTCTGGTCTCACAGGATGATTTACGACACCTCCATCCCTATTGATGTGGCCCTGCATGATAGAACCCTTCTCGCCTATGAGTTTGACAATGAGTTTTTGGATGAGGATTACGGAGGCCCTGTCCGTGGTTTTTGTCCTTACCTGTGGGGCTACAAATCAGCGAAGAGTGTTGTGAAGATCGAATTGATGGACCAATATGTTTCCGGATTTTGGGAAGAGCGCGGATATTCCGATGATGCCCTTATCACGGCAGGGAAAGTTCGTGACATGAATCAAGGGGGCCGCCTGAGACCGATTCCAAACGGTGAGGTGATAACGTTTCTCGATGAATAGATTTCCCTTGTGGCAACCTATGCCTGTCCAAATTGCCAGCTAAATAATTAGGGACGGATTCACAAAATGTGCCCCCGTCCCTAATTATTCAAGATGATGTGAACAGCCTTCGGGAAGGGACAGCCCAAACGTTAGGCTCTCCAACCTTCTGGATAGTGTTCCCCAAATAGACCACAAGACCCCCTCGCCATTCTTTACCAAGCCCTTTCGCGATCTCCCGCATCGCCCTTAGATCTGCCGAGGCTACGGCCGTCCGGGCCTTTATCTCCATTCCGATGACCCCCTTTTCGGTTTGAAGGATAATATCCAGCTCCAACCCAGAACGTGTGCGATAGAAGTAGATCTCTTCTTGTCTCTGAACCGTTTTCATCCATTTGATGATTTCGCTTACTACCATCGTCTCATAGATCTCGCCGGATAAGTCTCCACGAAAGCCACTTAGGGAACGCATGATTCCAATGTCGAGCCAATACAGTTTTGGCGTTTTGATGACAGAACTCGTTATGTTCCGATGATAAGGCTGAAGCAGAGCCGTCTGGTAAGACAAAGTGAGGTATTCGAGATAGCGTCTGGCTGTATCGACACTGAGGGAGGCATCACGGGCAAGCTCGGAGTAATTCAAAAGCTTCGCCGATCTTAATGCCGCTAACTTTTGGAAAGTCCTGAAGGGAACGAGATCATCGAGCCGAGCGAGATCAGCCAGATCCCTTTCGAGATATGTGAATTGATAATCCCTTAACCACTTCCATCGTTCCTCCGATGGAAGGGGGAGGAGCGCTGGCATCGCCCCCCATTGCAGTAGGTGTTTCTCCGCCTCTTTGATGCGGCCGTCTTCCGGAACAAGCAGGACTTCGGGAACATCCCTGAAGATACGTTTGAAATCCTGGTTTGAAAAAAGGAGATTGATTAGCGGAGGCGATGGAATCTGAGCATCAGATTCCGATATCAGCTCTCCCAGGAGTAGAGGCCAGAGTTCATAGACGGAGATTCGGCCTGCCAAAGATTCCCGAATCTTCTTAATGAGAAGGATTTGACTCGATCCCAGGAGGAGAGAGAATGAGATGTCACCTTTGTCAAAGGCGAACTTAACCTTTTCAAAAAGAGAGGGTTCTTTCTGGGCTTCATCGATCACAGCATTTCCGACACTTCTCGACCATGAAGCTGTCGGCATGCCACGGATAGCCTCGCGATTCTCTGGAGCGTCGAGGCTGATATAGCGAAGATCAGGGTATGTCCGAAGAGCTAAAGTTGTTTTTCCAGTCTGCCTTGCCCCCGTAAGAAGAACGAGGCGTTTCTTTTTTGAGCTCGGCAGAAAGCTGCCTAAAACCCGAAGTTTCTGTATAATTTCGCTCATGGTCGTAAATATTACAGCTTTTTTTACGATGTGTCAAGATAAAATCAAAATCATGGTCAGACATGGTTTCGTAGTTGAAGTTCCAATGGATGGGGATGAAGATAAACCTGTTCTTTGAGATAGGGCTGATCGTATTTTCGGACATAGTGTTGAATGAGTGTGATGGGGACAATGAGGGGGATATATTCCTGCCGATAATGATCAATGACCTCAAGTAATTCCTTTTTTTCGTCAGAGGACAACTGTTCCTTAAAGTACCCCATCAAATGTTGAAGGACATTGGCATTTTTTTTAGGTGTAGTCTTTAATTGAAGGGCCTCCATGAGAATGGTTTGGTATTGCTGATAAAGTTCCCTGATCGGAAGCTCTTTTGCTCTCGCCACGAGTTTTCCCATGACCTGGTAATGTTTCGGACTATGAGAGAGGATCAACAATTTGTGTTGGGTATGGTAGCCGACCAGGTTTCCACGACTCTCCTTTCTGCCAAGGATCTCCCGCCACCTTTTCAAGGCAAAAATTCGTTCAATGAAATTGTCTCTGAGCCTCGGATCATGGAGGCGGCCTTCCTCCTCCACCGGCAGGAGAGGAAAATACTC
>VGSD01000403.1 GCA_016875155.1 Deltaproteobacteria bacterium
ACCAGCATTTTTGTTCCGAGTCTGAGGTTCTCTAAATCGATCCGCTCGTTGTTGGCGTGGACCTTCATCAACTCCTTCTCGGTCAACCGGAAGGGACAGAAGTCATAGGTGATGATTCCTTTTTCCCTGAGAAAACGGCTGTCCGTGGCACCGGGAAGGAGAAAGGGTGCAACCGGACAATCCGGATCATTCTCTGCTGCGGACTTTTTAATAGCCTGATAAAGGTCTGTATCGAGAGGAGAGGGGGGGAGGGATTCGCTTTCTGCGATGATTTCCACCTCGATTTCATCTCCTACTCTTTTCTTAACCTCCCTTAGAAATGCTTCTTTGTCCGTTCCGGGGATGAGGCGGCAGTCGATGGACGCACTCGATTCTGAAGGAATGACATTGACTTTGGTTCCCCCCTGAAGGATCGTGAGGGAGATTGTATTTCTCAGCATTGAGTTATAGATTGGGTTGGAGGTCAACCAGGTTGAGAAAGTAGAGTCGCCAAGTCCTTTTTCGATATCTTCAAATAAAGGCCTTTCATAAAGAGGCTGTTTTGGAGCCATCTTATTGAAATATTCTTTGACCATGGGTAGGATCTGATAAGGGGTTTCCCATCTTGTCAGGGCATCAAGGCCGCGGATCAGTTTCACATTAGGGTTCTCGGGGTGAGGCATAGATCCATGACCCGGGGTTCCTTTGGTTTTTAGTTTGAGTTGGAAGATGACCTTCTGGCCGCTGGAAACGGCATAGCTCTCGGGAGTTCCGCTTTCATTGAGGATGATATGTCCTCCTTCATTGAAGGCGTATTCGGCTTCTTTCAGAGAAGGGAGATTCTCCATGGCCCACCCAACGCCCCATCTCCCGCCTGTTTCCTCATCCGCAGTCGCGAAAAAGACGATGTCTCTTTTTAAGGAAATTTTTTCTCTCTTGAGGATCAGGAGAGCCATCATCTCGATGATTCCCAGGGATTTGCAATCAAGGGTTCCCCGTCCATACATATATCCATCCTTGATCACTCCTTCGAAAGGAGGAACCTCCCATTTTGCCTCCTCAACTGGTACGACATCGATATGGCTGAGGAGCAGAAGAGGGCGCTTTGATCCATTTCCTTTCAGGGTTGCCAAAATGCTTCCCCTGCCGGGAGAAGGCTCATGAATTTGGCAGGGGATAGATTCTGCGTCGAAGATTTTCTTAAAGAACTTTGCTGCCTCTGTCTCGTTCCCAGGAGGGTTGACGGTATTGATGCGGATGTATTCCTGAAGGTAGCGAGTGGCTTCATCGAGTAACTTGTCCCAATCCATAAAACCTCCTTACCAAAGGTTATCGGGATATCAGATTATCAGGTAGTGGATATCAGGATTTCAGAATATCAGGTCCTAAATCATATTTTTTCTGTTATTCTGATACCCTGGTAACCTGCCGCCTGATATCCTGGTTCCCTGATGTCCTTAATTAATTCTATTCTTCTCCAAACACCGGTACGATCTTGAATTGATTCACATCGACCAATCCCTTATCCGTGATTTTTAATTCTGGAATGACTGGCAAGGAAAGGAAAGAGAGAGTTATAAAGGGATCAGAAAGTTGACAGCCCAGAGATTTTGCAGCGCGATGGAGTTTCTCCAAGGACCGGTGGACTTCGGGAACAGAAACCTCAGCCATCAGTCCTGCAATGGGAAGCGGGAGGTCTGCCATCACTTTTCCCTCAGAAACAACGGCCAGTCCTCCCCCCATCTTTTTAATCGTTTCCACAACTTTTAACATATCCTGATCATTCGTCCCAACGATGACGAGGTTGTGCGAATCATGGGCGACTGTTGAGCCGATCGCTCCTTTCTTCAATCCGAATCCCTGGACAAAACCAATTCCGATATTTCCAGTGGCATGATGTCTCTCAACAACTAAGATCTTTAAAATATCCTGCCGGAGATCAGGGCAGGCTACACCCTCCCTCAGTATAATGTTTTTTAGGGTCTTCTTTGTGATGATCTGATCCGGGATGATCTGTATGACTTTAACAAGGGGTTGGTCGCTCTTGAGAACAAAAGAGTCCTCAGCGATTGGCTTTATTCGAAGTTCTTGTTTCTCCTTTGAATTGAATAAGGGGAACGGCTTGATGGAGCGTGAAGGTATTTTCCCATTTTCAGCAACCAGAATGCCATCTTTAAAAACCTTTTTGATCTCGAATCGACCCAGATGATCGAAACTGACAAAGTCAGCCCTGAATCCCGGGGCAATAGCTCCGAGGTTATCAAGCCTGAAGTATTCTGCTGCATTGATCGTTGCCATCTGAATGGCGAGGATTGGATCGAGCCCCAATCGAATAGCCTGTTTGATCATGGAATTGATGTGGCCTTCTTCGATAAGTTCTTTCGGATGACGGTCGTCTGTAACGAATAGAAATCGTCTGGAGTTTTTTGAATCAACAAGAGGGAGAAGGTCCTTGAGGTTCTTTGCAGTCGATCCCTCCCTAACCATAATCCACATCCCATTCTTCAATTTTTCTTTTGCCTCTTTAGGAGTGGTGCACTCGTGGTCAGACCGGATTCCTGCTGTGAGATAGGCATACAAACTTTTTCCGGAAAGGGCAGGGGCGTGGCCATCAATTCGTTTCCCCACAGCCATCTCAATTTTTTTAAGAACTTCTGGGTTTCTGTAGATGACTCCCGGGAAATTCATCATTTCTGCTAATCCAATCGCCCAGGGCTCATTGAGAAGAGGTGTTATATCATTTGAATTTAATATTGCCCCGGAGGTTTCCATGTGGGTCGCCGGAACACAGGAGGGAACCATGATGAAGACATTGAGGGGGACTCCTTTGGCTGATTCAGCCATGAAGCGAATTCCATCCAAGCCAAGGACGTTTGCAATTTCGTGGGGATCGATGACTACGGAGGTGGTGCCATTGGGGAGAACGGCCCGGGCGAATTGGGGGATGGTGACCATGCTCGATTCAATGTGGACATGACCATCAATCAGCCCGGGACAGAGGAAATCGCCCTTGAGATCGATCGTCTTCTTTGCCGGATAGTCATTGAATCCGATGATGATGCCCTTGAAGACCGCCACATCTTTCTTTTCGATCTCCCCGGTGAAGACATTCAGTATTCTTCCGTTCTTAATGAGGAGATCCGCTTTCCCTTCACCCGATGCCACCTTGATTCTTTCTTCCAGAGATGCCATCTATTTCAATGCCTCCTTTAAAGATTTCATAACAAATCCATCCTGGAGGATCAAGGAGTTTATCAGGGGAGATTTTTATTCGATAAACAGGACTTGTTGTGTGCAACACCTACGAATCTATGGGTAGAGCGAAACCCATTGGTTTAAGATTTACCTTAACGTTGCAATGAAAAGGGAGGTGGGCATGCTTCCAATCCTTTACAATTGCGGATCATTTATATGTTTTATGGGAAATTGTCGATGTCACCTG
>VGSD01000404.1 GCA_016875155.1 Deltaproteobacteria bacterium
ACTATGAACAATGGACTATGAGCTATGAACTGAGAACCTTCACCCCCCTTCCGTTTCAATTTCGGAATTCGGAATGTGGATTTCGGAATAGGGAATAAAATTATTAACTCCGCATTCGGCAATCCGAAATCCGCATTACTTACGTGGTTTGATATTCTCCTTAACCCATCTGACTGCTTCTTCAATGGGCGTTCCCGGCACGAAGAGCGCTTTTGCACCACACTCTTTCAGGGCGGCGATATCTTCTTCGGGAATGATTCCCCCTCCGAAAACGACGATATCGTTCACGCCTTTCTCCTTGAGCAACTGAATGACCTGCGGAAAGATATAATCGTGGGCCCCTGAAAGGATGGAGAGTCCTATCCCATCTACGTCTTCCTGGATGGCAGCGGCCACAATTTGCTCTGGTGTCTGATGAAGCCCAGTATAGATGACCTCAAATCCTGCATCGCGGAACCCCCTTGCAATCACTTTTGCTCCGCGATCATGTCCATCGAGACCTGGCTTGGCAATCAGGATTCGAACTTTCCGCTCCATGCTTTCCTCCAGACTAATCAATGCAAATTGCAAAATTAACAATACAAAATTAGCAATAAAAAAATATCAAAAAAATTTTCATCTGTCCATTTTTAGTTCATTGCTAATTGCTAATTTTGCAATGTTAACTTTGCATTGCTCTTTTGTTAATGGGGTTAAAAATACCCAGGGTCCGTATATTTCCCAAAGACCTCCCGCCACACATCGCAGATCTCTTGGATTGTTGCATATTCCCTGACCGCATTAATGATGTGAGGCATCAGATTCTTTCCGTCGAGAGAGGCTTTTCGAATCTCTCCGAGGCATTCTTTCACTTTCGGATTATTCCGCATTCTCCTGACCTCTTGAAGTCTTTTTAACTGCCTCTCTTCAATTTCAGGTCTCATCCTCCATATCGTAATGGGTGGGTGGTCGGTCACATACCTATTCACTCCAACAGTGACCTTCTCATTGGCATCGATCTGTCTCTGAAATCGGTAAGCGGCTTCTGCGATTTCCATCTGGGGGTAGCCTCTCTCAATGGCTTTCACCATGCCGCCCATTTCATCGATCTTTCGGATATAATCCCAGGCCTTTCCTTCCATCTGATTGGTCAAGGCCTCCAAAAAATAAGACCCTGCGAGAGGATCGATGGTATTGGTCACCCCGGTTTCTTCGGCGAGGATCTGCTGTGTCCTCAGGGCGATTGTCACTGCCTCCTCTGTGGGGATGGCATAGGTTTCATCGAGGGAATTGGTATGAAGCGATTGGGTCCCACCCAGCACGGCAGCCAGTGCCTCATAGGCTGTGCGAACTACATTGTTAAAGGGTTGCTGGGCGGTCAAAGAGCAGCCTGCGGTCTGAGTATGAAAGCGAAGCATCCAGGAGCGAGGTTTCTTTGCCATGAAACGCTCCCTCATGATCTTCGCCCAGATTCTTCGGGCTGCCCTGAATTTTGCGATTTCTTCGAAGAAGTCGATATGGGAATCAAAAAAGAACGAGAGCCTCGGAGCAAAATCATCCACGTCGAGTCCTCTCTCGATAGCGGCTTCCACATAGGCGATCCCATCAGCCAGGGTGAAAGCGAGTTCCTGAACCGCTGTTGAACCGGCTTCACGGATGTGATAGCCACTAATGCTGATGGTATTCCATCGCGGGACTTCTTTGGTACAGTATTCGATCGTATCCACAATGATGCGGATGGAGGGGCGGGGAGGGAGCATGAAGGTCTTCTGGGCGATGAATTCCTTCAGCATGTCATTCTGGATCGTACCTCCGATCTCTTTTTTACTGACGCCCTGTTTTTCCGCCAACACGATATACATGGCCAGCAGAATCGAAGCAGGCGGATTGATCGTCATGGAAGTCGTCACCTTATCAAGAGGGATGCCTTCAAAGAGGATCTCCATATCTTTTAAGGTGTCGATCGCCACCCCGCATTTTCCGACCTCTCCTCTGGCATTGGGAGAGTCGCTGTCATAACCCATCAGTGTGGGATAATGGAAAGCGATGGAGAGTCCAGTTTCTCCATGATTTAAAAGGTAGTGAAAACGTTGATTCGTCTCCTCTGGGCCTCCGAGGCCGGAAAACATACGCATCGTCCAGAGCCTTCCACGATACATGGAGGGTTGAACACCGCGAGTAAAAGGATAAACTCCGGGAAAGCCCACATCATCGGAGTAATCCAGTTCCTTGATATCCTCCGGAGTATAGAGACCTTTGATTTCGAGATCTGAGACTGTGGTGAAGCGGGGCAGACGTTCAGGGGTTTCGGAGAGCATTTTTGAAAGATCATCCACCCATTTCTTCTTCTCCCGCTTGAGATCTTTAAGTTGATCCTCTTTGAACATCCGATCACCCCCTTTGTTAAAACATTAATTAGCAATGCAAAGTGATCATTATAAAATTAGCATTTAAAAAATATTTTAATTGCTAACTTTTCATTGCTAATTTTGCAATTTGCAATAATCTGTTAAATTTCGATGCCTTCTCTGGATTTGACCCCTTTCTTATAATAGTGTTTCCTTTCGACCATCTCCGTTACCAAATCAGCCTTCTCTATGATTTCGGGTTTGGCATTCCTGCCCGTGAGAATGAGTTCAACGGTGGCCGGTTTAGAATCGATGAGTTGAAGAAGGTCGGATAGAGGGATCAGTCCATAGTCAACCGCTACATTGATTTCATCAAGAATCACGATATCGTAATCTCCGCTCGCGATCACCTCTTTTGCGAGAGCGAATCCCTTTTGAGCCCATTCAATGTCCACGGGGTCCGGGTTGGTCTTGGAGACAAAGGTCTCCCTGCCCATCTGCCGGATCGTCAGGTGGGGGGAAAGTTTTTTGGCGGACTCCAATTCACCATACTGAATGTTCCCTTTCATGAATTGGATCACGAAGACTTTAAACCCATGGCCTGCCGCCCGCAGCGCCAAACCTAAGGAGGCAGTGGTTTTCCCTTTCCCATTTCCTGTATAAACCTGGACGAGACCTTTTTCCATAGACTAACTCATTACAAAATGATCAGTTAACAATGATCAATTAGCAATGTTTAAGGCTCAGAAGGATTATCTATTTATGAACAGGTAAGAAATCTATAAATTTGAAAGACTCTACAATCTTTTTTAATCCGCAATCCCCCGACGAAGTCGGGGCAGGCGCAATCCGAAATCCGCAATCAGCACACTTCCCGGAGCTGAGCGATGATCTGTTCGGTCTTAAAGTGTCTGAGACTGATGGCGCTGGAAGGGCAGGTGGCATTGCAGGCGCCACATCCCTTGCAGAGCGCTTCGTTGACGGTCATCACCTTCCGGTATGGATCCAATTTGAGCGCCCGGTATTCGCAGATCTGCTCACAGAGGCCGCATCCTGCACACATGAGCACATCCACCCAGGCGGTGATAGGTTCG
>VGSD01000405.1 GCA_016875155.1 Deltaproteobacteria bacterium
CATTTAGCTTCCCTGTCCTGATTTTTTCCGCGATCGTTCCACTTTAGTGCTTTTGATCAGGAGCTCCCGAAACCCTCTCTTCACTTCCGCATCTGTAATGTCCTCAATGATTCGTTCAATCCGGTCCATTGTTTTTTGATCGAGTTTTTCCTCTCTTTCCTTACCCTGCTCCCTAGGTTGAGTGTTGGGAGGAGGGAGTTTACCGACCTTAAATCGAATATCCTCAATCAGAAGCTCTCCCAGGAAACTATTGATTTTTTCCAACAGAGTCGGTTTTAGAAATTGGAGTTGTTGCACCCAGGTGGAATGAGAGACATCGACGAAAAGGATCCGGTTTCGTATAGCATGGGGTTGAGTTTGAAGGGCAATGGGCTCTCCTACGATCTTACTCCAGGCGCCCCAGATGGAGTGAGTCTTTATCGGCCCGTTGAGTTCCAGACCTTTGAGGGTCTGTTCCAGTATCGAACGGATGGGGGAAGGTTTTTTCATCGCTCCATCTTTCTGTTATATACAAGATACGGAATCAATACCTCGGCGAGGTGAACGATCAGGTATAAGGTCATCACGAGCGTGGCGATGTAGCCCCACATCATAGGTTCGTAAAAAAGGGTGAAAACAAAAGAATAAATGACATAGGCTGAAAATGCGGAGAGCAAGAATTCTAAAACATTCCCGATTCTTCTTTTCAATTTCGATTTCAAAAGGAATCCTTTGATCGCAAGAAACGGCAGAGGCCAGATAAAAGTGCCAAAGAACAGCCAGGTGGATGGCTCTGAAAATTTGAAGAATTTTATGGGGATTAAATATTCGATAGAGCCTTTTTCTTTATCTGTCGATTGAGGTGCTGCTGAAGGCCGTTCCTGTTGGGGTAACGTTTGTGTTGGTTCATTCTTGGATATCTGTTTTCGCTCGCAACTCCCCAGAGGCATGAAAGTAGAGATGAGCAATACCACCGCTAACACTATTTTTATTTTCCAAAACAATTTATCCCCCTTATCATGTAATTTTAGCGGGATCCAATCTCGGAAAGAGGGGCATTGGTTTAACCACTTTTTTCCCGGGCTTGAGCCCTCCCCACTTTCCGTCTTCTTCCAGGCGTTTTTCCCAGAGATCGCCTTCCATCCCGAGTTGAGACCACATCTTCTCGGCGGTCGATGGCATAAAGGGTGCAAGGAAAAGGGCGATGATGCGGAGAGATTCCAGGGTCTGATAGAGGACCGTGGCCAGACGGGGCCGATCTTTTTCATCCTTAGCCAGGGACCAGGGGGCGGTTTCGTCAACATACTTATTCGAAGCACTGACCATTTCCCAGATCGTCCCCAAGGCCTTATTAAAGGAGAGATCGTTCATCTGTTCAGGAAGTTGAGCGAGAATCTTTAGGGAGACCTCCTGAAGTCTTTGGTCAACCTCTTTCGGGGAGGATGGCGTTGGGATAGTGCCGTCAAAATACCGGATGACCATGCTGAGTGCACGGCTGAAGAGATTGCCCAGATCATTGGCGAGGTCACTATTGATCCGGTGAACCATGGCAGCATGAGAAAAATCCCCATCCAATCCAAACGGAACCTCCCGCATGAGAAAATACCGGACCGCATCTACCCCATAGGTGTCGATCAGGCGATTCGGCTCCACGACATTCTGGAGCGATTTGGACATCTTCTTTCCTTCGACCGTCCACCATCCATGTGCAAAAACCATCTTCGGAGGTGTGAGGCCAATGCCCTGGAGCATGGTGGGCCAGTAAACCGTGTGGGTCGTGAGGATATCTTTGCCGATGAGATGGATGGCCTGAGGCCAGAAGTCCGAGAAAGTATTTTCTCCCGAGCCATAGCCAATCCCGCTCACATAGTTGATCAGGGCATCGAACCAGACATAGGTCACGTAGTCCGTATCAAAGGGAATTTCGATTCCCCATTTCAACCGCTTCTTGGGTCTTGAGATGCAGAGGTCTTCGAGGGAGCCCTGGAGGAAACCCAGAATCTCATTTCTTCGTGATGCGGGAAGAATGAAGCGCTCATTTTTTTGTATATGTTCCATCAACCAGGATTGATATTTGCTCATCCGGAAGAAATAGTTCTTCTCGGAGATTTCATTGACCTCCCTATGACAGTCCGGACACCTCCCATCCATCAGGTCCTTTTCAGTCCAGAACCGTTCGCAGGGAACACAGTACCACCCGTCATAACCGGCCTGATAGATCTCGCCACGGTCGAAGAGGTCCTGAAGGATTTTCTGGACGACCTTCTTATGACGGACTTCTGTCGTACGAATGAAGTCGTTGTTAGAGATGTTGAGCCTCTGCCAGAGAGACTGGAACCGTTTGACCATTTCATCGCAGTGGGCCTTCGGCTCGACTCCTCGCTCCTGCGCGGCCTTCTCCACTTTCTGACCGTGTTCATCCGTGCCGGTGAGAAAAAAGGCCTCATACCCTTCGAGTCGCTTAAATCGGGTAAGGATATCAGCCGCAACCGTTGTATAGGCATGTCCGATATGGGGGACATCGTTGACATAGTAGATAGGTGTGGTGACGTAGAAAGTGGATTTAGATTTCGGATGCATGGATTGAGATCTCTCCCCCTTCTTCCAGTTGAACGGTGATGGTCTGGTTGAGGACATTCTGACGGATCACTTTTCCTTTGCCTGAGCGGGTGACGATATGTTTCCCCACTTTGGGAAGATTCTTTTTCAGTTCCATATAGGTCGGATATTCATAAGCCAGGCAGCACATGAGACGGCCGCAAATGCCCGAGATCTTCGTCGGATTGAGAGCGATGTTCTGCTCTTTGGCCATTTTGACCGAGACCAGTTCAAATCGACTCATGAATTTTGCACAGCAGAGTTCCCTTCCGCAACTTCCGAGGCCGCAGACCATCTTCGCCTCATCCCGCACGCCGATCTGCCTCATCTCAATCCGCATCTTGAACTGAGCGGCCAGATCCTTGACCAGTTCGCGAAAATCAACCCGCTTTTCCGCCGTAAAGTAGAAGAGGATCTTTGAACGGTCCAGAAGGACTTCGGTCTTGACCAGCTTCATGTGGAGGTTCTTCTCTTTAATCTTCTCCAAGCAGAATAGAAAAGCATCCTTTTCCAATTGTTTGTTTTTCTCAAACTGTTCCAAATCTTCGGGAGTGGCTTTGCGCACCACCTTTCTCGGAGATTTTAAGATGAACCGTTTCTCCTTTTCCAGCGGCTCGGAGATAGCCTTTCCCAGGACCAATCCCTTCTCCGACTCCACGATGACCGACTCCCCCGCCCCCAGGGGAAGTTCTCCAGCATCGAATTCCTCTGCTTTGCTATTGGCCATTCTGATATAGACCATTCGAACCATCTTCTCTATCCTTCGGCCCAGGAGAGCATCATCGCCTCCAGTGACAGCCTCGTATTAGCATTGCCTCTGATCGCCCTTGAGGTT